>CALLGK010000211.1 GCA_938009905.1 uncultured Acidimicrobiales bacterium
AGGCCAAGACCGAGCGTGGCGCCAGCCTCGTCGAGTACGCCCTCCTCGTCGCCCTCATCGCAGTTGTCTGCATCGCAGCCGTCACCGCCCTCGGTTCCAGCGCCTCGGACAAGTTCAGCCAGGTCGAGTCAGCCATCAACTGATAGCTGCTCCCTGAGCAGAAGCCGATCCCTCGGGTCAGCTTCAATTCATCACCCCGACGGGAAGGCGCTTCGGCGCCTTCCCTTCGCATTTTGGAGATGGAGCGCGTTTTGGGGTAGAGCGCGTTTCTCCCCGTTTTGGAGGCCGTAGAGCACCAAAACGTGGCCTACGGCCTCCAGTTCACGCTAGACGGCGAAGGTTTGTCGATAGCGGGTTGGCGTGGTCTGCAGCTCGCGCTGAAAGTGGTGCCGCAGGTTCGCAGCACTGCCGAGGCCGGAGCGTTCGGCAACAAGCTCGACGCTGAACGGCGTGGTTTCGAGAAGATCACGGGCCAGGCGAACTCGGTTCGTGGTGAGCCAACGATGCGGGGTCATGCTGACGGCGTCGGCGAAGCGTCGCACAAACGTGCGCTCGCTCATCTGCGCATGCCGCGCCATCGCCTGGACCGACAACGGTTCGTTGAGCCGCTCAAGTGCCCAATCCAGCGTGCGGCTGATCGAGACGTCTTCGTCGTAAGCCACCGGCGTCTCAATGAACTGGGCTTGGCCGCCGGCCCGGTGCGCCGGCACAACCAGTCGACGAGCAACCTGGTTCGCAATCTCGGGTGAGTAGTCGCGACGTATCAGGTGCAGTCCGAGATCGATCCCGGCCGCGCTGCCTGCGGATGTAAGAACCGATCCGTTGTCGACGTAAAGAATGCCCGGCCGCACATCAATCTCCGGATAGTCGCGTTGCAGCTGATCGACGTAGCGCCAGTGCGTCGTCGCCGGGCAACCATCGAGTAGCCCGGTGGCCGCGATCACGAAGACCCCAGAACAGATCGAGAAAATGCGAGCCCCTCGAGCGTGGGCGACAAGCAGCGCATCGATGAGCTCAGACGGAGGTGCCTCGCTTGGATCTCGCCAACCCGGCAGGACGATGGTCCCCGCATCCTCGATTCGATCCAGTCCGACCTTGGCGTGCAGGGCGACGCCACCGATCGTTCGGATAGGACCACCGTCAACGCCGACGACCTCAAAGTCGTACCACTCAACATCCAGCTCTGGCCTGGCCAGACCAAAGAGTTCGGTCGCGACGCCAAACTCGAACATGCACAGGCCGTCGTACGCCACCGCAACGACCGAACGATTCACGATCGACATGGCAGAACATTAGCGATCATTGACATATCTGCCACTGGCCAACACCGCCTCCACCAACGATCGTTGATGCCCGACGCACTCGCATATCCGCGACGCACCGCAAGACCGCAAGACCGCAAGACCGCAAGACAAGGAACCCACCGTGACGCCATCCCCGCTCCCCGACCTTCTTGACGCCGTGCAGCTCTACTTCGACTCGCTGTACTACTGCGACACCGAGATGCTGAACCGCGTGTTCCACGAATCATCGAGCCTGTTCGACGGCGACAACGGCACGCTGTTCGTTGAAAGCATCGAGAGCTTCTCGAACGACGTTGGCGGCCGCACCTCACCGGCGAGCAAGAACCAAGAGCGCGAAGACGAGATCCTGTCCGTCGACTTCCTTTCGCCCGTCAGTGCAACCGTCAAGATCCGGCTACGTGCTCACGAGAACGTGTTCGTTGACCATCTTGGATTCGTCAAGACCGAAGATGGCTGGCGCATCGTCTCCAAGATCTGGCACCTCGAGAAGGTTGTTGAGGTCTAGCGAACCAGAAGCCAACTGCGTGGCTGGTCAACGTTCGAACTCTTGCTGAATCATCGTTGCAAGCGTTTCGCCGATGGCCATCCAGCCGCTGAGGTCTCGATGGGTCCTAGCTAGGATGAAGCCGCCCTCGATGGCTGCGATGCACATCGTAGCGAGCGGCTCGGCCTTGCTCTTGACCATCCCGGCGTCCACGAAGATGGCGACGAGCATGTCTGTCCAGTTCTGCATGACCTGAGCCGCAACCTCGCGCAACGGCTCGTGGGTGCTCGCCACTTCGCGAGCGACTGTGCCGATCGGGCAGGGATCGATGTAGTCGGTGCCCATGAGCATCTCGCCCGCTCCTTCAAACGCATCACGCATGCCGGTTGCGGGTTCAAGTGCGGCGCGAATAATCAACTCGACAAGATCGCCGTAGGCCTGACCAGACGCTCGAAGCACCTCGGCCGTGAGTTCGTCTTTGCCACCCGGAATGAGGGAGACGCGTCGTTGTTTCTACGGCTCGCTCATCCAGATGCCTTTGTCGCCTTTCCCGGCAACAACAGTTGGGCGACGATGTTTCGCCCTGTCGAACCGAGCCGTCGACAGCACGCCACCCACCAGGGCCCAGCGGAAATCCGAGCGTTTGCCGATCGGTTTACTGACGAGGGCGTGCAGTTCCAGATCGAAGACATCCTCGTCAACGGTCCGCCCTGGAACACGCGCGTGGCGCTCCGAGTCCAGAGCTTCCTGCCCGATTCCGACGGCGGTCCAGACGTCTACAACAACCGAGCGATTGCGCTGCTCGAGACCCGCTGGGGTCGGCTCTTGAGCTGGGAGGACTACGAAGACACCGAGCGGGTCGCGGCCTGGGATCGCACTACTGCATTGGAAAAGGGCACCGCTACGTTGGAAAAAGGCACCGCCCGATCGACCGCGCAGGGGATCTTACCCATGGGTAATGAGCATCCTGATCCATCTAGAAATCCGGGATTTGCGACGTAGTTGTTAGTACCAGCCCAGCGAGCCACGAAGGCCCGTAGGGACCAAACAACAAACACCCCGGAGAAATACAATGCTTCACTTCGAATTCCTCTCAGCATGGATGAAGGCCCAGGCCAAGACCGAGCGTGGCGCCAGCCTCGTCGAGTACGCCC
>CALLGK010000212.1 GCA_938009905.1 uncultured Acidimicrobiales bacterium
TGAGCATGAGCTGAGGATGACTGCGATGATCCGAACAATGGTTGGCCCAACGCTCCACGCCATCGAGCACGACGAATTCAATGCGTTCATCACGATCGATCGAGAGGGAGCGTTGGCGGCCCGGTCTGATTCGCTCGCACGACGCCAAGCAGGACGTGCTCTCGGGCCGCTCGATGGCGTACCAGTCGCCATCAAAGACTGCATCGACACTGCCGGGCTACGAACGACCATCGGCAGCGGCATGTACGCCGACCGGGTGCCAGACACCGACGCAGAGGTGGTGCGCCGGCTCAAGGCAGCTGGCGTGATCATCGTCGGCAAGACCAACTGCACCGAATTGTGCTGCGGCACGACGGGAGCCAATGCCTGGTTCGGCGACGTGATGAATCCTCACGACACAACTCGCTATACCGGTGGGTCATCTTCTGGCTCGGCCGCTGCCGTCGCAGCCGGACTGGTGCCCATGGCGATCGGCACAGACACATCGTGTTCCATACGTCATCCGGCAGCCGCCTGTGGCGTTGTTGGGTTCAAGCCAACGTTCGGCCGAGTCTCCACGGAGGGCGTCAGCGTGTGCGCCACTCCCCTCGATCACGTCGGACCAATCGCACGCTCAGTCGACGACGCCGCAACGCTGCTCGGAGCGATGCAGTCAGACGGTTGGGACGACCCAACAGAACCGGCCCGCGCAATCAACGAACTTGACCAGCTTCGAATCGGCATTCTGCAAGGTCCCTTCTACGACCTGTGCGAACCGGACGTGCAAGCCGCCTTCGACGACGCCATCGATGTGTTGAAGCGACGGCCCTGGCACGTTGAGCCTGTCGACCTCGGTCTTGATCTTGAGACGATAGATCACGAGGCCAACTTGCTTTGCGCCGACCTCGTCACCGTCTATGGAGCTGACGTTGCCGCTGCTCCCGCCGGTGTCGTTGGCGACGAGCTTCGGTTCTGGTTCGACGCGGTCGCCGACGTCGACACCGATCGCTACGCCGAGGCGCTCGCCGTGAGAGACCGGGTAACCATCGCCGTCGAGGCAGCCTTCGACACGTGGGACGTGCTGCTGTGCCCAACGATCCGAAAGGGAGCCGGCCTTCTCGCCGAAGCCGCAGCCGAAGACCGGATGCCCCGCATGGGCAACTGTTCACTTTGGGACATGACGGGGCAACCATCGCTCACGGTGCCCCTCGGTGGCATGGTTGATGGACATGCCGGACCGTCCCGCCGAGACCGCAACGGCATGCCGCTTGGGTTGCTGATCAACACTCGACGAGATGCCGATACTCTCGCCCTTCAGATGGGTCGCATCGCCGAATCCGCCTTGGCGTAACGAGCGCCGCCTTGCTTGCCGCCGAGCTACTCCGGCTGCATGCCGAGGAAGAACTCAGCGAACTCGTCGAGCAGTGCCTGTGGCGGTTCGACGTCGGTGAGTGCCACCAGATAACTGGGAAGGAACGACAGCCGACGCTCGGCCGGCTCGTTGGTTTCGACGAGGTGGTAGCCCAATTGTCCGTGATAGAGCAGGCGAGCCCGAACCGTGCTGTCAGCACCCGAGAAGCCATATCGACCAAACATCGTTGCCAGCGCGTCGAGTCGAACCTCGTCAGCTGCCTCGACCAGTGTTGCGACGTCGGCATTGCGTCTGCCCCAGTCTCGAATCGCAAACTCGAGTACCGGGTCAAACAAGCTCGGGTCTACCCAAAGCTTGAACACACCGAGGATCGCACTCGTGATGTCGTCTTCGGTGTGTTGGGCTCGCTCGACGACGGCCTTCGTCGACCGATTCCAGATCGCAAACAGTTCATCGCGCAACTCGTCGATGCCATCGAAATACCAGTAGAAGCTCGACCGTGACACGGCGAGATCTTGCGCCAGCGAGAGAATCTTGAGCTCGTCCATCGCAACGGTCGCGAGCTTCTGTCGTGAGGCGTTGATCCAATCATCGCGGGTGGCCTTCACGTTGCCGGTTCGCTGGCTCATGCGCGACTACGAGTCAACGGGAGCGCCGCCCTCGGCAATGCGACGCTGCACGAACTCATCAAGTGCCAATCGCACGCTGTCATCGAGCGGTGGAGGCTCGAAATCGGCAACGATCTTCTGCCACAGCGCCGTCGCACGACTGTCGGTTGTCGGACTGCCATCTTCGGCCCATTGCTCATACGTCGCTCGGGAGAACAGCAACGGCTCGTAGAACGCGGTCTCGTAACGCTCCATCGTGTGAGCCGTGCCAAAGAAGTGACCTCCGGGGCCCACATCGTTGATGGCATCAACCGCAAGCGTGGCATCAGTGACCTCCACGGGGCGACACACCTCGGCGATCATTTGACACATTTCCATGTCGATGACGAACTTCTCGAAGCTCGCGGAGAGACCGCCCTCCTGCCAGCCTGCGGCGTGCATGATGATGTGAGCCCCACCCAGGAAGGCTCCATAGGTGTTCATCATGGTTTCGACGCCGCCCTGGGCATCCGGACTGTTCGCGGCGCTCGACCCTGATGATCGGAACGGCAGGCCGATGTGGCGTGCCAGTTGGCCGCTGGCAATCGCTGCCTTCTGCGCCTCGGGCGTACCGAAGGCGGGTGAGCCGCTCTTCATGTCGACGTTGGATGTGAATGCGCCGTACACAACAGGAGCGCCTGGGTTCACGATCTGGGCCAGCGTGATGCCGGCCAGGGCCTCGATGTGCTGAAGCAAAAGGGCCCCGGCAAGCGTGATGGGAGCCATGGCACCAGCCAGCGTGAACGGCGTGACGATGAGCATCTGACCCATCGTGGCGAAGTCGATGATGCCTCTGGCCATCACCGTGTCGAGTTGGCGGGGCGAGTTCATGTTGACAACCGACCAACAGCGCGGGCTTGCTGCGAACTCGTCGTCGTCTTCGATGCCGTGTCGAATCTTGATCATTTCGAACACGTCGTAGACCCGCTCTCGACCTCGGCAAAACACCCACGGCACCTTGTCGGTGAGGGTGAGTGAGGCCTGGGTCGTCAAGAGGTGACGCTCGTGGATGGGTATGTCATCTGGCTCAACGCTCGGGCAGATCGTCGACATCACATCGAAATGTTGCGTCAGCCGCAGGAAGTTCTTCTGATCGTCGAGCGTGCCAGCTCGACGCCCTTTGACGCGGTCGGTCACAAACGGCGGTCCGGCCACGGGAGCCAGGTTGAGGTTGTTGCCTCCCATCGTGATCGAACGATGTGCGGCGGGTGCCGTGACCTCGAAGGTAGATGGCGCGGTTCGTAGCGCCTCGCGAACTCGGTCGGGGTCAAGCCTGACCATCAT
>CALLGK010000213.1 GCA_938009905.1 uncultured Acidimicrobiales bacterium
AAACACTGCACCCCTTCACTGATGGCAACGGTCGACTAGGACGGCTCGTCGCCGTACTCCAGATTCTTCGAGAGGACGCCCTGCGTTCTCCAGTTCTTACCGTCTCGCCTTGGCTTGAAGAGCGCGCAGACGAGTACCGGGACCACTTGTTTGCCGTCAGCCAGTCGGGTGACTGGGCACCGTGGATCGAGTTCTTCGCGGAAGCGATCTCCGCAGAGGCCAGCACGGGACACGACCGCATCATGCGCCTACTGTCACTCCGAGAAGAGTTCGGCGACGCCGTTCGCACGGCTCGCCCCCGCGCTCGGATAGCCGTTGACATTGCCGAGCAACTCATCGCCTACCCGATTCTCACCGTCGCAGACGCTCACAGACGGCACGGCCGCTCCAACCAAGCCAACCGCGACGCGATCAACGCACTCGTGGATCTCGGTCTGCTCGAACCCTACGGCGAAGATCGATACGACCGGATGTACTGGAGTCCACGGGTCTTCCAAGTCATTTGACCAGAGGACTGCTGCGAGAGATCCCAGACGATTCCGTGCCTACAACGTGCCTCGAAGCACGCGAAACAGGGGCGAACCAGGTCCATTTGCTGCGCCATCGCCACGTCTGCTCACGTGCAAGCGGTGCAACAATGCTCCGGTGAGTGACGATGCACCATTCCCTCCCAACGTTCAATAGCGCGGCAGCGTTCATCACTGAGCAGTGGCCGCACAGCGGCGCAAGTTCTGAGATGCACGTTGGCGACCTGGCGTGGGGAACGTTTCACAACTGGCCAAGCGCCCTCGACGCTCTGCGACTCTGGACCGACAACGCGGGTCGGACTCAAGCGCTCACCATGTTTGACGGTTCGGGCGTGTGCGATCTCGTGGTGCGACCAGGCGCGGCTGGCATCGCTGCCGCAACCCAAGCGTTGGACTGGGCGGAGCAGGCATGCCGCTCGACGTCTTCAGAGTCGGAGCCAGTTGAGCTCCGAGTTGGCAGGCGAGTCCACGCAACAGAGCTCGTCGAGCTACTGGAATCGCGAGGCTTCAAACGTCGAACCGACGGCGTTCCTGCAATGAGCCGAACCATCACCACGAACTCCATCGCTTCACCATCTGCTCCTGCCGGATACGAGATTCGAGAGCTGCGCCCTGATGAGCTTGCGTCACGCGTCCAGGCGTTCAACGCTGCCTTCCCGCAGGACAACCTGACCGTCGACGGGTATCAGGCGCTGCAAGGATGCTCGCTCTACAACGCTCGCCTTGACGTTGTTGCTGCCACATCGTCGGGCATCGCGGCGTTCGCAACACTTTGGCTAGATCAGCGCAACGGTGTCGTTCAGATCGAACCAACCGGCTGCCAGCCTGATCATCGACGCCTCGGCCTGACGCGAGCCGTCATCCTGCAAGCACTCCAATGGTCAGCTGAACTCGGGGCAACCGAGGCGCTCGTTCGACACGTCGACACCAACCTCGCGGCCCGGTCGCTCTACGAAGCGTGTGGTTTCACGACAGCGTGCGAGCTCACCGGCTTCGAGAAAACGATCTTGTCGACGGGTTTTGCACCCCAGCGGGCGTGACGTTGGTGCGCTAGGCCGCTGCTCGGTGTCGAGCTCGGTGGCAGGGAGCGCAACGCAGCTCGAGCTCGCTCGTAACTGTCCGCCTTGTCTGCTCGTAGGGCGGGTTGTGGTCGTACTCGATGAGGCTGGTTGATTGACAGTCGACGCACTCGTGGTTGTGCATCTCGGACGCCACTCGCTTCTGTCGAGTTGTCGGATGACGACGTCGACTCGATGCATTCACCGGTCGTCGCTCCGCATCGTGAAGCAGCAGCCGAATGAACGCATCGTCGAGCTGCCGAACCACCGCACTACCGGTGAGCGGAGTGCCGTCGTCGAAGGTGATGCCGTCTCCCCGAACGTGGATCACCACCTCGGTTGTGACGTTCACGCTCAACCCACAGAACAAGACGGCAAACGCATCAGCTCGCTGTTGAGCAAGTGAAGGCAAGCCGCACTCGTTCCGCGTCAGCCACTGGCGCTCCACCTCTTGGACGAGACGTGGCACGTCCCCCAGCGGATCAGACGCCCCCGCGGACGCACCGTCGTCACAGTCAGTGGTGGCTGGTCGGAGATTGACCACGTTCTGTTGTTGAGGCGCGTCCGCGGATGCTCCCTCCGATGGGTCGTCGGGCGTCCGGGCGATCTCGCCAACGAGCTGTTCGACCGCTGCCACAATCGGCTTGGCCGATGCGGGTGGCAACACAACACGAAGCACCACCATCCCGTCGCCATCGGTGTAGCTACTGAAGCTCCGAGCATCGTGATGCCGCTGATCACGCTCGTCGTCGGTTTCGTCTCCATCGGCCAGCACCTGAGCGATCGCCGTGGTGAGCCGGTTGGCCGACCGGTCCCCGGCAAGCCGCAACAGTTCCTCTTCGTTCCCAGGATCGGCCCACCGAGTCACGATCCGCACCTTGGCGTAGGAGATCTCGTTATCTCGAAATGCAGCGTCGATCATCGGCAGGTCACGCAAACAGTGACCGACACGAATCCACTCTCGCGCCGTCGACGTGTGCAGATGCA
>CALLGK010000214.1 GCA_938009905.1 uncultured Acidimicrobiales bacterium
GAGCAACGACTCGACAGCGACCTCACTCGCAAAGAGCGCGAAATGGCAGCGACGCCCGAGGAGCGGCTCGACATGATCCAAGATGAGATCGACGATTCCGATGCCTTCTCGGCCATTCAAGACAAGATGGATGCGACACAGGGCAAGGCCCTGGCCGACGCTGATGTTGCCGAGATCGATCGACCCGAAACAGACGACGAATAGTCAGCAAATTCCGCTGGAGCTCGACAGCAAGACGACGGCTCCAAAGTGCAGCCAGCTGCTTCTTGAAGCACCCCCTCAAGTTTCGGGAGGTGACGGCCGATGGTTGTCGCATGAGCGCGTTCAACGCCGCTGGTGCGACCTACGAAAATCCTCAAGCCCACGCCTTTGGGGAGGGTGATCTCCGCCGCCATCTTCTCGGATTGGCAGAGATTTCCTTCACGGGCTGTTTCAACGTAAACAGTTCGGCAAGCGGTGTGATCTGTATGCACGAAGGCTCGATCTGGCATGCCCAACGGCATGATCAGATCCACATCCTGAGCTGGCTGCGCACCATCGGCGCCATCCGTGCAGAAGACGAAGTCGAGTGGGAGGGAAGCTTCTCGAGCGCAACGCTTCGAGAGGCAGCGTCGAAGGACCCAAACCTGGATCTCAGCGTGATTGAAAACCGGTCGTTCGACTACGTCGCCGCCGAAGTCGCAGCGATTCTCGACGCACCTTCGGGCACCGTCGCTCTCGTGCCGGGTGACGTCACCGACAACCGCTTCGTCGCCGCCTGGACCGTCAAGCACGTCCTTCAGACACTCGCCGAGCGTTGCAACTTGCCACGCTCAGATGTCTTTGGCCCGACCGACCCGGCCCAGCGTCAGGTCGCCCAAGCCGATCTCTTCGATCTCGGCGTCATCGTCGAAAACTGATCCCGCCAGTCTCCCGTTCTGGGGGCTGGTCATCCTGACCCTCCGGGATGGCCATACGTCCTCAGAACGGGACACACGGCATCGCAGGCGTGGCCGCTTGGCTACGAACGATCTTTGCGAATCAGGTCGACGATTTGCTCTGAGTCATTGGCGTCGTCGCCCCGCTCGTTCAGGTTGCGTTGACGGTCTTCTTCGGCGGCGCGGCGCGCGGCAGGTGCTGATGCTTGCGCCTTCTTCATCGCGGCGTCGATCCCGTGTTCCATGATGAACTCGGCCCACTCGACGAGTTGCGGAACCATTTGGTCTTCAGGCACAACGGCAACATTCTGACCGCGCACAAACAGATGGCCGCGCTTATTGCCGGCCGCAATGCCGAGATCGGCATCGCGAGCCTCGCCCGGACCATTCACGACGCAACCCATCACCGCTACCTGGAGCGGAATCTCTCGACCGTCGAAGGCGGCAACGGCATCGTCAGCAACCTTGTAGACGTCGATCTCGGCTCGACCACACGACGGGCACGCAATCAGGTCGACATTCTTGCGCTCTCGTAGGCCGAGGGCCTCGAGCAGCTGGCGGCCAATCTTTGCTTCCTGCACCGGGTCGGCCGTGAGCGAATATCGGATCGTGTCGCCAATGCCTTCGGCGAGCAACGTGGCGATGCCGGCTGTGGCCTTCACGATGCCGGCGGGCGGAGGCCCAGCCTCGGTGACACCGAGGTGCAGCGGATAGTCGACTCGGTCGGCGAGCTGTCGGTATGCCTCGATCATGAGTGGCACGTTCGATGCTTTCACCGAGATCTTGATGAGATCGAAGTCGACTTCTTCGAAGTAGGCGATCTCTTGCAGCGCCGACTCGACCATGGCCTCTGGGGTGACCTTGCCGCCGTACTTCTCATACAGCTTTGGGTCGAGGCTGCCGCCGTTCACACCGATGCGGATCGGCACGTTGCGGTCCTTGGCCTCGGCGGCGACGGCCTTGATGTGTTCTGGCTTGCGGATGTTGCCGGGGTTCAACCGCAGGCAATGCACACCGGCTTCGAGCGCTTCAAGCGCACGGCGATACTGATGGTGAATGTCGGCCACGATCGGCACCGGGCTGCGAGGAACGATGCGGGCCAGGCCTTCTGCCGCTTCCGGCTCGTTGCAGGTGCACCGCACGATGTCGGCTCCCGCGGCCGCCAGTGCGTAGATCTGCTGCAAGGTGCCGTCGACGTCTGCCGTCTTGGTGATGGTCATTGACTGCACCGTGATGGGTGCATCGCCGCCGACGGGCACGTCGCCCACCATGATCTGCCGGGTTTTGCGTCGCTCGAAGGTGACCGCGGTATCCATGGTGCTCAGTGTGACAGGGCGCTTCGGCCCGTCAACTGATGGGGCGCAGGATGTCAAGCGTGATCGTCGTGATGAAGATGAAGCCGAGCAATGCGACCACCGCGTAGGTGAGCGGCAAGAGCTTTGCGACGTCCATCTGATAGCGCTTGCCATTGCGGGAGCGAATCCGCTCGTAGATGGCGATGACCGCGTGCCCTCCGTCGAGTGGCAGCAACGGCGCCAGGTTGATCAATCCGACGAAGATGTTGATCACGGCAAAGAAGAACAGTGGCTCAAACCAGTCGGCTTGGGCTTCGCCTGCGATGCGAACAGCTCCGACCATCGAGATCGGCCGCTCCTGCGCCTCTTCGCTTGTGATGTCGACGTCTTCGCGACCCTCGAAGATCAATGATCCGAGGTTGGCGAGCCGTGATGGCTGGAAGAACTGAGGAATCGTCGTGATCGAGACCTTCGCGACTTCGCCAAAGACTTGGACGCCCTCGAGTGGGCCCTCGGTGACCCGACCGTCGAACGCAGGAGATACGCCGAGGAAGCCCCGGACTTCGCCGTCGCTGAATCGATTCTCGGCCAACGTGACGACGGTGTCGAAACGCTCCCCATCGCGCTCAACCGTCAGGGCGACTTCCTGCCCAGGAATGGGTTGCAGGTATTGGGCGAGTTCATCGAAGCGCAGATCCTGCTGTCCATCGACGCTCACCAGCCGGTCGCCAGGTTCGAGCCCAGCTTGCATCGATGGAGCGGGCTCGCCGTTATTGAGCGCTGACAGCTCTGCGATCGTCCACGGCGACTCCCGATCTGGGGTGCCCACGAGGGAGAAGGCGATCGTCAAGACAATGATCGCCTGGATGAAGTGCATGATCGATCCCGCCGTGATCACCAGGAGGCGACGGGGGAAGGTTGCGTTCTTGTAGGCCCGGGGCTCGTCTTCTGGCGAAACCGGATCCAAGTTGTTCATGCCAATGATGCGCACGAACGCACCGGCTGGGATCGCGCGAATGCCGTATTCGGTCTCGCCTCGCTTAAACGACCACAGGCGTGGTCCCATGCCAATGAAGAACTCTGTGGCCTTCATGCCCGTCCAGCGGGCCGTCATGAAGTGACCGAGTTCGTGCAGGAAGATCATCACGATCAACGCCACGACGAAAAGGAACATGCGGAAGCCGGCGGCGACCCACAACCAGCCCATGAGGCCGACGAGGATCAGAAGGCCAACTGGATTCGTCTTTGGCTCGGTCTCGCCCGTGCCGCCGGAATCACTTGTGAGCAATGCAGAGCCACGAGGCCGAGCATCGCTTTCGAGCACGCTTGTTGAACCCTGGTCGGCCCCCGAAGCGGCTTCGTTGATGGGATTTTCCGGTGTCACAGACGTTTCTTTCGCTTACGAGGGGGCTCGTCGGAGTAGTTCGGTTGCGTAGTGACGAGCCTGTCGATCACCTTCGAGAACACTTTCGAGGGTGGTTCCTGTTCCACCATCGTGCTTCTCAAGTGTCGCGGCATTGATACCACTGATGTCGGCCCAGGCGAGTTCACCTTTAAGGAAGGCCTCAACCGCTATCTCATTGGCGGCGCTGAGCCAGGCCGGCGCGGTGCCACCCATCCCTGCGGCCTGATAGGCGAGAGCCAAGCACGGGAAGGCTTCCATGTCGGGCGCTTCGAAGTCGAGACGGCCGATGGTGGCCCAATCGATCGGACCGTAGGCCACGGGGAACCGGTCGGGAAAAGCCAAGGCGTAGCCAATAGGGAGGCGCATATCTGGCATCGAAAGCTGAGCGATCGTGGAACCGTCTGAGTACGTCACCATCGAGTGCACGATCGACTGCGGATGCACCACCACTTCAATGTCGTTGAGCGACAGGCCGTAGCCAAGATCGCCAGCCGGCGACCCGAACAATTCGTTGGCTTCGATGACCTCGAGGCCTTTGTTCATCAGGGTCGACGAATCGATCGTGATCTTTGGCCCCATTGCCCAGGTGGGATGGGCCAGTGCTTCTTCGATCGTTACCGACTTGAGCTGGTCGGCCGAGCGGCCGCGAAACGGACCGCCAGATGCCGTCACCTGGATGCGGTTGACGCGCTTGCCCACATCGTTGGCTCGCAAGCATTGGTGGATTGCCGCGTGCTCAGAATCGACCGGCACAATCTCGGCGCCCGGTGTCCGCCGCGCTGCTTGCACGACCGGTCCGGCAGAGATGAGTGACTCTTTGTTTGCCAGCGCAAGGCGCTTGCCCGCTTCGAGCGACGCAAGCGTGACCGGCAGCCCGGCAAAGCCAACGACGCCGTTGACCGTGACGTCGGCTCGGCGAGCGCACTCGGCGAGGCCTTCTTCTCCTGAGGCAACCTCGGTGCCAGCGGGCACGGCTTCTCGAAGCGCAGACTCGAGGCTGGCATCGCCAATCGCAACGAAGCTTGGCCGCACCACGTTTGTCTGCTCGACGAGCAGGTCGAGCGACCGGCCAGCAGCCAGCGAATCAATCCGATACCGATCAGGATCGGCGGCGATGACGTCGAGTGTCTGCGTGCCGATCGACCCCGTCGAGCCGACAACGGCTACCGAGGTGCGATCGTCAGATGCCACGTGTGCCGGTCAGACCAGCTCGAGCACGCGAGCGAGGTAGTACACGCCTGGCAGGACAAACAGCAGACCGTCGAGTCGATCGAGGATGCCGCCGTGACCGGGGAGGATCGAGCCCATGTCTTTGACACCGATGTCGCGCTTGATCATCGACTCGGTGAGGTCACCGATCGGCGCCAAGATGCCGGCAACAAGGCCGAGGAGCAGAGCGTTGGTGAGCTGGCCGCTAAACGGCGAGATCTCGAGCAGTCCAACGACAAAGCCAGCCACGACAGCTGCGACGACACCAACAATGGTGCCTTCCCAGGTCTTGTTGGGGCTCGCCGAATGGAATGGCCGTGAACCAAAGGCTTTCCCGCCAGCAAAGGCGAAGGTGTCGTAGGCCACGGTCACGCAGATGGCGGCCAACAGGATGCTGATGCCATCAGGGAGCAGCACGATAAGTGCGCCAAACGACGCCAGCACACCGATCCACAGCACACCGAGCATGGTGAGGCCAAGGTTGAGAGCTGGCTTATGCGTTTCGGCGCCAACGAGATACCAAAGGGCTCCAAAGATCACGACCAACGCGATCACCATCATGAAGGCCGCTTCGCCCCGGTTGTACACGGCCAGTGGCAGTGCAGCTGATGCAACGATGCCGAGCAGCGTCGCAGGTCGGAGGCCAACCTTGCGCATGGCTCCATAGAGCTCGGCGCTTGCGAGAACGGCGATCACGGTGATGAGGGCGACCGTTGCGACGGCACCCATCTGGAAGGCAAAGAGCGCCAAACCCGCGAAGATCACGCCAACGGCAATGGCCTGCGGAATATTTCGGCCGCTGTCGATTTCGACGTCTGACTCGGGAGCCGAAACACGAGGGCCTCCGCGTTGCGGCGCACCAGCAGGGTTCGGAATGTCAGCGAGCTCGTTTTCGAGATCGTCGATCGACGCACTCTCATCGAAGCCGACACCTTGCGTGTCAGCGAAGACCTCGGTGAGGTCGTCGCCTTCGAGGTTTCCTTCGCCTTGCCACTGAGGGCCCGTGACGTCGGACCATTCGTCGTCGCCACCGCCGATCGTGGGAACCGACCCTGTTGGAGGTTCGGTCCAATGTGGGAGGTCGCCGTATGCGGCTGCTCCCTCGCCAACAACAGCGTCGCCCTCAGCAAGCTCGGCGATGTCGCCGGCCTCGCCATCGATCTCAGGGTTTCCATCCTCAGCGTCTGCATCGGCGTCTTCGATGGGGCCAAGCAGTTCATCGACCGACAAGCCGCGGGTGTCGTCGCCTTCGTCGCCGGCGTCGTCATACTCAGCGTCGGCTGCATCGATGGCCTCGGTGTAGACGGCCTCGACATCGGTCGCGAGATCCATCTCGTCCGATGCGACGTCCATTTCGTCGTCAGCAAACTCGGGCTCGGCGAACTCTGGCTCCAACTCTTCGTGGTCGGGAAGCGAAGCGACCGCGGCCAGCCCTTCGGCGCCAGATCGATCGACGAAGTTCGGATCGTCAGGCACGGAATCGAACAAACCAAGGGAGCGGGGCTCACGATTGTCGGCGGGTTCGCCGAGTTCACTGCCGTCTGTGATGTCGATCGGATCCATGAGCATCGGCTCGTCGTCGATTTCGTCGACGACGTCGCCGCCTTCGGGAATCACCGGAATCGGGCCAAAGCGGTCGGCGTCGATCTCGGGGGGCGGCTCGAACAGATCAAAAATGCTGCCCGTCTCGGACTGGTCAGACGGCTCATCGGGGATCACCTCGATGTCGTCGCTGGTAGTCAGATCATCGCCAAACGAGCCCTCAACCTCGTTGTTCTGATCCTTGTCTTCTTCAGACAACCTCAACTCCTGTGCTCCCCTGACGCGTGGCTCAAACTTCGAGCAACTCGGCTTCCTTATCGGCGAGCGCCTCATCAATGGCTTTCTCGCTGGCTTGAGTCAGTTTGTCGAGGTCATCCTCGGCCCGACCAAGCTCGTCTTTGGACAGCTGACCGTCTTTTTCGGCGCTGTCGAGATCTTTTCGTCCGTCGCGGCGAACGTTGCGAATGGCGATGCGACCTTCTTCGGCCATGTTTCGCACCATCCGAACAAGCTCTTTGCGACGTTCTTCAGTAAGTGGTGGAAAGCTCAGCCGAAGCGAACGTCCATCGTTTGACGGGTTGAGACCCAGGTCGGACATCGAGATCGATCGTTCGATCGCTTCGAGGTTCGCTGGGTCGTGCGGGGTAATCAGAAGTTGCCGGGCTTCAGGCACCGAGACCGAGGCGAGCTCGACCATCTTCATTGGCACGCCATAAGCCTCAACAGTGAGACGTTCGACAAGCTGAGGTGCAGCGCGACCGCCACGGATCGACGAGAACTCGGCTTTGGCATGGCCAATCGCCTTTTCCATTCGTTCCCGGCTGTCCTCTTGCACCAGCTCGACGAGTTCGTTCATGAGACCAGCGTACCGATCGACTGGCCGCAGAGAAGATTCCGTAGATTGCCCTCTTCCATGAGGTTGAACACCACGATGGGCATTTCGTTCTCCATGCAGTGGGTGATCGCCGTGGAATCCATGACTCGCAGATCACGGTTGAGCACGTCGAGGTAGCTCAAATTGTCGATTTTCTCGGCGTCTGGGTTCGTCTTTGGATCGGCGGTGTAGATGCCGTCAACGGAGCCGTGCGTGCCCTTGAGCAGGATTTCGGCCTCGATTTCGACGGCTCGCAGCGCGGCGGTCGTATCCGTGGTGAAGAACGGGTTGCCAGTACCGGCAGCGAAGATGACCACACGGTCTTTCTCGAGGTGCCGGATCGCCTTGCGTCTGATGTACTCCTCGGCGACCTGAGGCATTGCGATGGCCGACTGCACCCGAGTGGGCACATCCTTCTGTTCAAGCGCATCTTGGAGGGCCAAGGCGTTCATGACCGTGGCAAGCATGCCCATGTAGTCGGCTTGGGCCCGATCGATGCCGCCCTCGGCGCCAGAGATGCCGCGCCAGATGTTGCCGCCACCAACAACAATGGCGACTTCAACACCCAGGTTTTCCCGAGCATCAACAACGTCATCAGCGATCCGGCTGAGCGTCGGCCCGTCGAGGCCGAAAGGCTTGCCGCCAGCGAAAGCTTCGCCGGACAGCTTCAGCAGGATGCGCTTCCAACGAGTAGTTGAGCCGTCTGTCACAGGATCTCCAGGTTCTTAGGCGCGCCGCGCGCCAAGCTCCGGGAAGGCTAGTCGCCGAAAAGCCCTCGTCAGCTGGGACGGGGAGTTCTTCCCTCCCTGCGAGACCTCGAGGGGGTTCGTCTACGAAGCCTCTTCTTCCAGGGGTTCCCCGCGGTGAAGTCCCAGCACATGGCTTCGCAGTTGCTCAATGTCGGCGTCGGCGCAGTCAACAATCGCAAACAAGCCGTCTTCGAGCTCGATCACGCGCCAGCGCGGCCCGAACGTCGAACCGATCCAATCATCGAGCACCGTCGCCATCGCAACCATCGATCCGCGGACGAGTTCACCGTTGTGGTGCACCCACGTCTCGCTTGCGGCGTCCCAGGCCCGGTAGGAGCGCCCGCGCAGTACGAAGTCGACTGTGTCATCGACTGATCCGTGGCGAGTCGTAAGCTCCGCTGCGGACACACCGCGGGCCTCGAGGAGAGCCGAAAGTTGCTCGACCACGGGCGTCTCGCCACGCTCGAGTAGCTCCTTGCGATCCAGCACCACGATGCCGCCGTTCGGCGGGCACGGCGGGATGGGCTCAGGCGCGTACTCGGCCCTCAGCGCTTCAATCAGTTCCGGGGTCAGCTTTGTTGCTCGTCGGCGCCCAACAAGCGCAAGAACAACGGCAAAGGCAACAGAAGCGACACAGAGACACAGCAGGAACAGCGCAACGAAGCCCCAACTGTTCGTCCAGAAACCAGCGCCCAGCAGCAAAGCAAAAGACGCGGCGACGACGGGCGGCGGAACTGGATCGAACTTCCACACCAGAACCGCCACGATGATCATCAGCGGCAAGACGGGTGCTTCGAAGCGCAAAAGATACAGCGCGGCAAATGCCGGAGTCGCTGCGATCGTCATTGTTGGGAACGTAAGCGTCCGACGCACCTCAAGTGCATCGACGGAACGAGCTGCGGGATTTAGCCGATCGACGAGAGGGTGAAGCGGGTGATGGTGGCATCACCGAGCTTCTGGGCGACGGTTTCTTTGTCGCCGAAAAGGCCCTGCTCGAGCAGCACGCGCTCGCTGAACCACGAGTTGATACGGCCGTCGACGATCTTGTCCCAGGCCTGCTCTGGCTTGCCCTCTGCCTTGGTGATGTCGAGGAGCACAGCGCGCTCCTTCTCGACGTCTTCAGCGGGAACTTCTTCGCGGCTGAGGTAGCTGGGCTTCGCAAAGGCGATGTGCAGTGCGATCTCGTGGAGCGCCTTGGCATCGAGGCCAGTGCCCTCAACCAGCACACCGGCGGTGCCACCGCCGTGGAGGTAGGCATCGAGCACCGCACCCTCGGCCTTCTCGAAACGCACGGCGTTGCCGATTTCGATGTTTTCCTTCTTCGAGAGCTTGAGATCCTCGAGCTCCTGCTCCTTCGAAGCGACGGCCTCTGGGCCACCTTCGAGCACGAGCTGCACGAGCTCATTGGCGAGCGCCTGGAAGTCGTCTGACTTCGCAGAGAAGTCAGTCTCTGACTTCATGTGGATCAACGCTGCAGCCGAATCGTTTTCGGCGATGACGATGACGCCCTCTTTGTTTTCGCGATCCGAGCGAGTCGACGCCTTAGCCAACCCCTTCTCGCGGAGGATGTTGGTTGCAGCCTCCATGTCGCCGTCGGCCTCGGTGAGGGCCTTCTTGGAATCCATCATGCCGGCGCCCGTCGATTGACGAAGGGCCTGGACGTCTTTGGCGGTGAAGTCAGCCATGTCGTTCAGTCTCTCTTTGTTGTTTTAGCTCGTGCGGTTTTCGATGAAGAAGCGAGTCGGCTCAGGACTCGTCGGCAGCAGCCTCAGGAGCGGCCTCGACGGCTGCCTCTTCTGCTGGTGCTTCGGCCGGAGCCTCGTCAGCTGGCGCTGCGGCTTCTGCCTCAGCGGCTGCGGCCTTCGCGGCCTTCTCGACAGCGGCGCGCTTGGCGGCCTCTTCCTGAGCGGCGGCGATGCGTGCTTCGCGATCGGCGGCGGCAGCAGTGGCCTGGCGGCGAGCTTCTGCCTGCTCAGACTCGATCTGGGCTGCTTGCTCTGGGGTGCGCTCCGACGGCGTGTCGGGGATGCCCTCGGTCTGGGCTCGCATGATCTTGCCCTCGGCGATGGCCTCAGCCACAACACGGGTCATCAGCTCCGCAGAGCGAATGGCGTCGTCGTTGCCCGGGATTGGGTAGGTGATGAGGTCGGGGTCGCAGTTGGTGTCGACCACGGCGACGATGGGGATGCCCAGCTTGCGAGCTTCGGTGACTGCGATGTGCTCTTTGATGGTGTCCATCACGAACACGACAGACGGCTGCTTGGCCATCGTCTTGATACCGCCGATGTTGCGGTCGAGCTTCTCGAGTTCGCGGGTGTAGCGGAGCGCTTCCTTCTTGGGCATCTCTTCGAAGTCGCCAGCGGAACGCATGCGCTCGTACTCGATGAGCTTCGAGACACGCTTTGAGATCGTTTCGTAGTTGGTGAGCATGCCGCCCAACCAACGCTGATCGACATACGGCATACCAACGGACTTGGCGTGCGTACGGATCGGCTCCTGGGCCTGCTTCTTGGTACCGACGAACAACACGGTGCCACCATCGGCAACGGTGTCGCGGACAAAGACGTAGGCCTTCTCGATGCGAGCAAGGGTCTGCTCGAGATCAACGAGGTAGATGCCGTTGCGCTCACCGTGGATGAATCGCTTCATCTTCGGATTCCAGCGGCGGGTCTGGTGGCCAAAATGCACACCAGCGTCGAGCAATTGCTTCATGCTGACAACAGCAGACATGGGGTTTCCTCCGGTTCGTAACCGGCGACCGCGCACGCTTCAGATTCCGAAGAATCCGCATCGTGACCGTGGTTTACGATCGCCGTCTTCATTCTGTGAGATCAGACTTTCTGATCCAGCAGGAGAGCCTATCGGCAGAAATCTTCTAGTTTCCCCTCATGACCAAACTCACTCGTCTCACCCAGTCGGACCTGACCGAGATGCAGCAAGCGGTCTGGGGGGAAATCACCAACGGCCCAAGAGCCTCATCGCTCAACCTCGTCGCAGACGATGGCGCACTCGTCGGACCGTTCAATGCGTCGCTCCATCGCCCGGCGGTCGGCATGGGCCTTACCCGTGCTGGCGAGGCCATCCGATTCTCGAACACACTGCCCACCCACTTGCTCGAGATCGCCATCTGCACCGTCGGCGCTCACTGGAAGGCCGAGTTTGAGTGGTGGGCCCATTCCCGCATGGCCCGTGAAGCGGGTGTGAGTGACGAGGTTCTCGATGCGATCCGAGTCGGTGACGATCCTGACTTTGGCGACGACGAGCGAGCCGCGGCGGTGCACCGCTATGCCCGCGAGCTTCTCGAGACGGGCCGCCCCTCCCCCGAGGTCGATGCCACGGCGGCGGAGCTTCTGTCTGAGGCCCAGCTCGTCGATCTCGTGTCGGCGGTCGGCTACTACTGCTACATCTCGTTCTCGTTGAACGCCTTCGAGATCTCGCTTCCGGCCGGTGTCGAGCCCGCGTTCGACTAGCGGGTGTTCCGATCGAGCTGCATTTCGCTTGCGCCGCATTTCAAACGAACAGTGCTGGCTCGTTAGTGTCTCGACATGACTGCGAACCTCGCCAAACCCGGTGTCGACCTCGGCATTGTGATCTCCGACAGCGAGCGCTCGCTTGCCTTCTACTGCGGTGTGCTCGGCCTGGAACATGTTGCCGACATGCCCATGCCCATCGCCGGTGGAGGCACTATGCACCGCGTGCAGTGCGGAGACTCGCTCCTCAAGCTGGTGAAGCTCAATGAGGATCCGCCAGCCGATGGCGGTGGCGGTATCGCCGGTGGCCAGGGCTACCGGTATCTCACCCTCACGGTTTCCAACATCGAAGACATCGCAGCAACGTGCTCGGACAACGACGTGCCCATTGCCGTCCCGGTCACCACCATTCGCGATGGCGTGTCGATCCTCATGGTTGAAGACCCAGACGGCAACTGGGTCGAGTTCGTCCAACTCGGCTAGCTGACTCGGTCAGGTAGCGACCGTTACGCGGCGCGGGCGACCGCGAGTCGTCGCGTCAGGTGCTCACGTTCTGCCGCGCTTGTCACCAAATCGAGAGCTTGCTCAAACGCAGCAACAGCCTCGTTGTGCTCGCCGATCCGAATGTTGAGCTCGCCTTTTGTGGCCCAATAGAGGTGATAATCCGCCAGCCCCTCTAGTTGATTGACAAGACGGAGCCCCTGCAAGGGTCCATCGGCCATCGATACAGCGACGGCGTGGTTGAGCTTGACCACGGGCGAACCCGACATGGCATCGAGCTGGCCGTAGAGGGCCACGATGGTGGGCCAATCTGTGTCGTCAGCTGTC
>CALLGK010000215.1 GCA_938009905.1 uncultured Acidimicrobiales bacterium
GGACTAGGCGTCGAAGTCGAGGTCGAGGGGGTCGGCGCCGTCTTCGGCTGCGTCGTCGAACTCGACCGAGAACAGATCGGCGCCCTCGTCGAGAAGATCGTCGCTGCCTTCGAGCTCGTCGAAGCCATCGTCGAATTCTTCGTCTGGACCGAACGATGCAACATCGGCTGACTCGTCGACATCGAAGTCGGCGGCTTCCTGGGCATCTTCGACTGCCTGGTCGACACCAGAGCCGAACTGCGAGCCGTCGTCGACCGACGGAAGAGCTGGTTCGTCAACGGTGGTATCGACGTCGAGATCGCTTGGGTCGTCGTCAGTCGAGGGGAGTTCAGGTGCGGAGCCATCAAAGGCTGACGGGTCAGGGTTTACCTCTGCGAAGAGATCGAATGGATCAAGCCCTGGCTCGATGTCGGCATCGGGGAGATCGCTCTCTTCGAAGGGCACAGGGCCAACTCGAGTGACGATTGGGGCCAGTGCATCGGCAGTGGGGAGCGGGGCGGCGTCGGCGAAGTGTGTGAGTGCTGTTCCGAACAGTTCAGCGGAGACATCGCCAAATCCGGCCTCGGCCAAAGCGGCTGAGGGGTCGGCTCCCGGGTCGGTGTTTGACAGGAGCCCGTCGATTGCGTCTCGGAGGGTCACGTCGTTCAATGTAGGCGTGGTGCGGGCATTCATCCATCGGGGATGTCCCCCTATCACCTCGGGGATGTTATCCACAGGCAGGATTTCCCTTTGTTCTGAGGGTTTTTGGTCCAATTCAGGCTGATTTGGGAAAGCCGTTGGCCCGTCTGGGACTCCTGGTGTGCGGCCCCCTATGATGAGGGCCGCTGTCTGGAGGGGCACAAACTTGTGAGCTATCAACTCGGCATTGATTTGGGTACGACGTACACCGCTGCCGCGGTGTATCGCGACGGCCGTGCGACGATTTGTTCGCTCGGTGGCCGTGCGGCATCCATTCCGTCGGTCGTGTTGCTTCGTGAAGACGGTGAAGTTCTCACTGGTGAGGCCGCTGTTCGGCGGGCCATTACCGAACCAGAGCGTGTGGCCCGAGAGTTCAAGCGCCGTCTCGGTGATTCAACGCCACTGATCGTCGGCGGCACGCCGTACTCGGCCGAGGCGCTATCGGCCCGGCTGCTTCGGTCGGTCGTCGACCAGGTCATCGAACGCGAAGGCTCTGAGCCCGACGCCATCGTGTTGTGTCATCCCGCGAACTGGGGCCAATTCAAGATCGATCTGCTCCAACAGGCGGTTCGGCTCGCCGGCCTGAGCGCTGATCAAGTCAGCTTCATCACCGAGCCAGAGGCCGCCGCAGTTTCCTACGCAGCCCAAGAACGTGTCGATCCTGGCGAAGTCGTTGCGGTCTACGACCTCGGCGGCGGCACGTTCGACGCTGCGGTTCTTCGTCGAACGCCGGTTGGGTTCGAAATCATCGGAGCCCCCGAGGGCATCGAACGTCTGGGCGGTATCGACTTCGACGCGGCCGTGTTCGCCCATGTCAGCCGTTCGCTTGATGGTGCAATTCAGCAACTCGACCAAGACGACCCAACGGCACTCGCCGGGGTGTCTCGCCTTCGCGCTGACTGTGTTGAGGCGAAAGAGGCATTGTCGTCTGATACAGACGCCACCATTCCTGTGCTGCTGCCGACGGTGCAGACAGACGTGCGCATCACTCGCCGCGAGTTTGAAACGCTGATCCGCCCGTCACTCGTCGATTCGATTGAAGCGATGCGACGGGCATTGCATTCCGCTGGCGTCGAGCCGGCCGACGTGAGCCGAGTGTTGCTCGTTGGTGGTTCGAGTCGTGTGCCGCTGATTGCCCAGCTCGTCTCGTCCGAACTTGGACGCCCCGTTGCGGTTGATGCCCACCCGAAGCATGCCATTGCGCTTGGCGCAGCCTTTGCTGCTGGTGGAGCGCTGGCCAAGGTCGAGCCTGGCCCGGCCACCGTGATCGATGCAGCGCCGCCTCCACAGGCAGCACCGCCAGTACCTGCTGCTTCGCCTCCGATTCCCGAAGGTGCGCCAGCTGCGGCACCGGAGCCAACGCCAGACGAGGTTGTCGAGATCGAACGAGGCCGTGAGACCGTCCTCGGGCCGCCTCCTGCAGCGGCAGGATCCGACGTCGGCGTTGCGACGCCGGAGCCTCCCAGCTCTCCGACACCGTCACCAGCAACTGCGAGCCCACCCACGCCCGATGGCCCGCCAACGCCAGCGGCTCCAGCCGCTCCGTCAACCCCCGTTGCTCCTACACCACCCCCGGCTGCCGAGCCGCCAACGCCTGCTCCTGCGTTCGGCAACGTGCCGCCTCCTGAGCGGCTCATCAAGCACGAGCCGATTTCGAAGCCGACACCAGCGCCCACTCCGCAGCCGACGGCCAGCACCCGCACACCAGTGCCAGAGCCGACTGCCGAAGTGGCCGGCTCGGCTCCTCCAACTCAGGCGTCAGGTGGAGGCAACCGCACGGCTCTCATCGGTGTTCTTGCCGCCGTCGGAGCGCTTCTTGCGCTTGGCATCGGCTACGTCGTGCTCACGGGCGGCGGTGACGAAAACGCCGCCGACCAACCGACCACCACCGTGGCAACCACCGCCACGACGGCGGCCGATGCCGACGCCACGACGACCGAGGCTCCAACAACAACCGAAGCGACCACAACCACCGCGCCGCCAGCCGATGACGGGCTCATCCAGTCCGACGTCGATCGAGTGCTCAACGCATTCGTCGCCGAAGGCAATGCAACCGATCTGCTCGCCACGGTTTCTGGCGGTGTCGTGACCGTCACGGGCACCCCGCTCGATGAGACGATTCAGGGCGAGGTTGTTGACGCAGTGGCCGCTGTTGATGGCGTCGTCGACGTCACCGACCAGCAGGTGCCGTTGCCCGTCGAGTTCCGTTGCGGCGACGACATCATGAGCCTTCCCCGTTGGGTCTGCATCACCGATATCCAGTTCGACGGCAGCACCATCACTGCCACACTCATTTCGTCTGACACGGCCTGGAACACCAACGGCAGCTTCCACTTCCACGTCTTCGGCAGCAACATTCCCGTGGCTACTGCTGGCGCCTCCAACGGCATCTCAGAAGGCGGTGGAGCTTGGCAGATCTGGGACCAAGACGTCTTCACCGGCTCGCTTGGCCAAGTCGGGTCACCAGACCCCGAGGCCGACTCGCTCTGCATCAGAGTCGCTACCGATGGCCACGGCCTCGACGGTCTTGATACGGGCAACTGCTGGCCGTTCGACAACGGAGCGTCGTAGCCGCCTTGGCTGAACCCTCTGCGTCTGCGAGCTCCGTCCCGGAGTTCGTTCCGTCGACCGACGGCGTCGAGGTGGCTGTCTATGACCTCGGTGGGCCAGCGGATTCCACGGCGCCTCTCTTGGTGCTCTGCCACGCCACAGGCTTCTGCGGTGGCGTGTGGCGACCCATCGCCGCTGAGCTGACCGATCAGTTTCGGTGCGTCACGCTCGACTTCCGGGCTCACGGCCGATCGGTCCTGCCCGAGGGCGTCGACCTGCACTGGCGGGGCATGGGCCAAGATCTTCTGGCGGTGGTGGAAGCGCTCCGCTCATGCAACCTCACCACCGGACCAATGGTTGCCGCCGGTCACTCGATGGGCGCGGCGTCGATCGTGATGGCCGAGCTCGCCTCGCCTGGCACGTTTGAACGAGCGTGGGGGTTTGAGCCGATTCTGTTCTCGGCCGACATGATTCCGACCCAATCCGTGTCTGCCGCGGGCGACGTACTGATGGATTCGCCTCTCGTTGAAGCAACTCGGCACCGCAGAGCCACCTTCGACTCACCAGCGCAGGCGATCGAGCGCTACGCAAGTCGTCCACCATTGTCGTTGCTCGACCCCATCATGCTCGAGGCCTACGTCGAGCATGGTTTTGAGCAGCTGGCCGATGGCTCGATCACGCTTCGGTGCCGACCAGAGCACGAGGCCGAGATCTTCGCGTACTCCGTGTGTGGTGCCTATGAGCACTTGGGCGACGTGCGTCTTCCGTTCCAGGTGGGGGCCAGCGGTGATGACCACCCAGCTGCTGCGGTTGCACGCTCGATCTGCGCCGACCACGATGCGTTTTCGTTGGCCGACTACAGCGACCTCACGCATCTTGGCGTGCTGGAAGCGCCGAGTCGCATCGCCGCCGACATCCGCGCCTGGCTGAGCTAGCCGCTAGCCGTCTGTGTCGATCACAACCCGCTCGTCTGGCTGATCGGCGAGCACGTTCGAGACGTAGCTGGCAAGCCCAGCCTCAAGACCAACGTCTTCACCAGCCGCTTCGGACAGATACCAGACATGGTCGAGCACCTGGTGATAGATCTCGGCGTCAACGAGCCGGTCGCGAAGCTCGGTTGGAACGGCCTCGACGGTTGGTTCGAAGCGTTCTGTGAGCCATCGGTAGGCCACCACGGCCTCGGGCAGCTCGCGGCCTGCCTCATCGGCGAGGAAGGCGCCGTAGCTCCACATGGCTCCCAGTAGACGCCTGGCTTGGTTCTCTCCCGTTCGGATACCGGTGAGGCGTTCGAATTGTCGCCGATGGTGACCTTCTTCAACGATCCGAGGCCGAAACACCACCTCGTTTGTGCCACTTCCAGCGTCGATCAGCTCAATCTCCGTTGTGTCGAACCCGAGATCGTTCAACCGGCGAAGGCGCTCGCGGACCCTCCACATTTCGTCGGGGTTGAGACGATCCGTTGAGGTGAGCTCGGCCCACAGTTCTTCGTAGCGAGCTCGCAACTCCTCGACGACCTCGACGGGATCGACGACCTGATCAAGTTTCTCCATCGCTTCCAGCTCGACGAGCCCACCGAGGATGTTCTCGACCGCGATGTCGATGTCGTGTTGGCGTTGGCCATCGCTGAGCTGGTTGTGGAGTTCGCTCGTTTCTGTGTCGACGACGTAGGCAACGAGCGCACCGGCATCGCGACGAAACAGGGCATTCCCGAGTGAGCAGTCGCCCCAATAGAACCCGACGAGGTGGAGCCGCACGAGCAGGATGGCGAGAGCGCTGATGAGATCGGTGTGAAGGCTTGGCGTGCTCGGGCCTGCGAACAGGTGCAGGTAGGGGAGCGAGTAGGGGAGATGACGGGTGATCAAGATCGCATCGAGCGGCTCGCCCGCGTCGTCGATGCGATCGTCAGCCACGCCGACCAGGCGCACCACCGGCATGCCGATCTCGCGGAGGTGCTCCAGCAGCCGATACTCGCGGTGCGCCAGATCGGATGAGATCTCCTTGCAGGCGAAGTAGTTGCCTTCGTGTTCGATGAACCGAACGACGTGGCGGTGCCGTCCCCTGGGGAGTCGCACCGCGAGCTCATCTGGCCATGAGTCGAGCTCGGTGGCCCATGGCAGCGAGAGAAAGTCTGGCTCTGCCTCGGTTGATGTCTTCAGCTTGAGCGTGACCACTCTTGGGAACCTACCGTTCGCCGTGGCAGTCTTGGCCGGTGATCACCGAACTGGCAGACGCCGACAACATCGTTGCTCCTGAGCCCTTTGCCGGTCCGGATCATCCGATGAGGAAGGTGACCAATCAGGTTGCGTTCGATGGCTCGGGCGCATGGGACGGTGCCCGAGCTGGCAAGATCGCCGGCCTTTTCAACGACATGGCCGATGGCTGGACCGCTGGTCACGTCAGCGACGTGAGGGCCCGTCCGGTGGTCGATGCGCTTGATCGAGGAAACGTGAACCTGGATGGCTCATGGCTCGAGGTCGGTTCAGGGACCGGTGCAGGAGCGATGGCGTTGCAGGGACGAGTGAACAGCCTTGTGTGTTGTGACCTCGCGGCCGAGATGTTGGCCAATGCGCCTGCCGGGTTGGCCCCTCGGGTGCGCACCGATGCCTCGTGCCTGCCGTTCGCCGACAATCAGTTTGATGCGGTGCTGATGATCAACATGCTGTTGTTCCCAGACGAGGTGGCGCGGGTGCTTCGGCCGCAGGGATCGTTGGTTTGGGTCAACACCCTCGGCGATCAAACGCCGATCCACCTGCCGCCAAACGATGTCGCAGCCGCGCTGCCCGGTGAGTGGCACGGCACCACTGCCCGGGCTGGCTCAGGGTTCTGGGCCACGCTCTCTCGGGCGTAGCTGGCGAGCGCAGAGCGAGCTGCTTCCTCGTTGGCAGCTAGTTCTTGGTTGGCGTCACGGGGTTGATCAGGCCGGGCTTGAGATCGAACGCCTCGATGTCGGTCCAGATGCCGATATCGAATTGAGTAGTCCGAACCTCATCGATCGAGATCACCAGGGTGCGTTCGGAGAACTCGTCGTTCGACGCTGACGCCCTGATGGCCCCGGTGCCGGTCAACTGGAGCGAACGGCCAGACACGAAGTCGATCACAAGGACGGCGATGCGATCATCCAGCTGCAGATTGCCCAGCGTCTGAAACATGCCGTTGCCGTCGTAGTCGGGCATCTCGATGGTCGTGTCGTCGAGCACGGTGACGAAGCCCGGCGGGCCACCCCGATGCGTTGGGTCGGCACCGTGAGCGTCGCTCCAGCTCGCGAGGAACAGGGTGTCGGCCCGGATGAGCTGCTGACGATCATCGTCTGACAGCCGGTCGGTGGCTGGCTGCGGCGGGTCTTTGGGTGCGAGCTCGCCGATTGCCGGCTCGTGAGATCGCTTGAAGATGTACTTCGGGCATAGGCCAAACATGCGATGCATGCGATACGTGATGGTGTTGTCTGGCTCGATCGTGCCATTGCCCAGCGATTTGGCCCGTCGTCGCTTGGACGGGTCGAAGAAAAGCACACCCATGTGGCCTTGGCCCCGGACGTTGTCGACAAACGGGTCATCGGGAACGATCTGCGGCGCGATGCGAACGGTGGTGCGATCTTCGACCACAAAGAGTTCTTGAGGAGCCCCGAGCAGCGCTGACGCCCAGGGTCGTCCGTTCGGATCGATTGAGGCGGCAACCGAGAACGATCGCTTACCGATGAACCGAACCTCGCTGTCGTTCAGCTCCGGTTGGAACGGCTGCTCGACCGCAGCGTCGAACGCCTCAGTGTCGACGCCAGCCTCGGCCTGAATCTTCGCCTCGCCAGCATGGAAGTTTCGAAGCCCTGTCACCGCTACGACCTTTCCAGAATTGCGGCTGCTGCAGCTCGGCCAGAGAGGTAGGCGCCCTCTACTTTCGGTCCGCCAAAGGCGTCGCCAGCCATCACGACAGGGCCGGGGTTGGTGGCGACGACAGCAGCTCGGTCTGGCCAGGGCGTGACCGGACCGGCGTAGCGCCACTTCTTTACCTGGAACGCCGTGATGGTTGCCTCACCGAGCAGCTCCTTTGCCTTGGGCACCAGTACGTCAGCGATGTCGTCGTCGCTCTGGTCGAACAGTGAGGCGGAGAGGGCGTGCGAGGCATGGAAGGTGACGGCGGGGACGGGGCTGACGCTCTTTGCCGCGTTGTCGGCCACGAACGTGAAGTCTGGATCGTCCGGCCGCTGGAGCGCTCCGGCCGGCCCGAGATCGGGTGCTCGGTCAACAAGTGTCAGAAGCCCGACGACTGGGTGATAGCGAAGGGCGCGAATCCCTTCGTCAATCGACGGATCGATGACGAGACCACCTTGGTCGAACAGTTCGAGCGCCTGGGGAACGGGGGCGGTGACGATGACAGCAGATGCCTGGTCTGGTTCGCGGGTTGGCCCGTCGTAGATCGTGGTGAACGATCCTTCGACCGCGATGATCGATTGGGCGCGATGGCGAGTTGCGATCGTGACGAGCGGCTCTCCGTCTGCGGTGAGCGCTTCGAAGTCAGCGGCCAGCCGCTTGGCGAGCTGGTTCATGCCGCCATGGATGCAGTAACGGGGATAGCCATCAGGTTCGGGACCGAACCCTCGGCACCACTCGTTGACGATGCCGTCAGCTAGCCACTGCGCTACGTCTGCGGTGAACTCGGGGCTTCTCGTTGTGAAGAACTGCGCTCCATGATCGAGCACGCCATCGTCGAATCGGCGGGTGGCGAGTCGTCCGCCAACGCTGCGTCCCTTGTCGACAACCAGCACGCGGCGCCCGGCTCGACCGAGGTCGCGAGCGGCAATAAGCCCGGCCAAACCAGCGCCAATCACAAGAACTCTGCTAGTCGTTGGCGGCGGCGGGACATCGGAGAGACTCACCGTTTCAAGACTATCGGCGACAACTTCGCCGAACCGGTTGGCGTCATTCCACGATGCGGGAATAGTGGGGTGATGGCCCGCATCCTTGTTCCAGAAACCATCGCCGAAGAAGGGCTCAATCTGCTGCGCTCTGGTGGCCACGATGTCGATGTCCAAACAGACCTCGACGACGCCGGCTTGCGCAATGCGATCGTCGGTGCTGACGCGCTCATCATTCGATCAGCGACCACGGTGACCGAGGAGCTTCTCGACGCCGCAGACCAGCTGATCGTTGTTGGTCGCGCCGGTATCGGCCTCGACAACGTCGATGTTGGTGCCGCCACCAAGCGCGGTGTCATGGTGGTGAACGCACCACAGTCGAACATCATCTCAACCGCCGAACAGACGATGACGCTCATCCTCGCTCAGGCCCGAAACACCGCTGCGGCCGACGCCTCCATTCGAGCCGGTCGTTGGGAGCGGTCGAAGTGGACGGGCACTGAGCTGCACGGCAAAACACTCGGCATCGTCGGGCTTGGTCGAGTGGGTGCGCTTGTGGCCCAGCGGGCCGCCGCGTTTGGCATGAAGCTCATCGGGTACGACCCCTATGTGTCGCCAGAGCGGGCTCGCCAGCTTTCGGTCGAGTCGGTCAGCCTCGACGAGCTTGCGGCTCGTGCCGATGTCGTCACCGTCCACGTGGTGAAAACGCCAGACACGGTTGGGCTCATCGGAGACGACTTTCTTTCGAAGGCGAAAGAGGGTGTGCGGATCATCAACGTCGCCAGAGGCGGCGTGGTCGACGAAGCCGCCTTGGTGCGAGGGCTCGAAAGCGGCAAGGTCGGGGGCGCTGGCCTCGACGTCTTCGACAACGAACCGCTCGTCGACTCGCCCCTTGCAAACTTCGACAACGTGGTGCTCACGCCGCACCTCGGGGCGTCTACCCACGAAGCGCAGCTCAAGGCTGGTGTGACAATCGCCGAGCAGGTGGCCCTCGCTCTTGCTGGCGACTTCGTGCCGTTTGCCGTCAACGTTGATGCAGCAGAGGTGGCAGAAACCGTCCGTCCCTACCTGCCATTGGCTGAGCAGCTGGGCGCCACGCTCGGATCGCTGCTCGATGAGGTGCCGACCACCATCGAGATCAGCTTCGAAGGCGAGATCGGTGGCTACGACAACGGCCTGGCCACGCTGTCTGCGCTCAAGGGGTTCATGAGCGTGCTGATCGATGAGCCGGTGTCCTATGTGAACGTGAAGAGCCTGCTGGCCGAAAATCACGCCGCGGTCGAGACCGTCTCGTCACCGACGAGTCACGACTATGTAAACCGACTCGCCCTGTCGGCTGGAGGCCGCCGAGTGGCTGCCACTCTGATGGGACTCCGCAACGAGCCTCGCCTTGTCGAGATCGATGGCCATGACCTCGACCTTCCCCCCAGCAACCACATGATCATCGTTCGCAACGACGATCGCCCAGGCATGATCGGCATTGTTGGTACGGTCCTCGGCGATGCAGGAATCAACGTCGACGACATGGACGTCGGTCGTTCGTCAGAAGGGGGATCCGCCGTCATGGTGATTGCCACAGCACAAGAAGTTGGCCCAGACATCGTTGCTCAACTCCGCTCGACCGACGGCATTGCCTCGGTCGACCGAATCGGGCTGTCGTGACCGAGTACGACCGCATTCGCGTCCTCTGGCCCGACCATCTCGGGATGGCGCGGGGGAAGTATCTGCCCGCCCGTCTGGCCGACAATGGCACGGGCCATGCGGCCGCCGTGTTCAGCCTTGGATTCGATCGCTCGTTTGGGCCGGCGCCGGGAGCCTTTCTCGAAGATGGCATCCCTGATCTGCACGCCACGATGGATCCGGCGACGCTCCGTCAGGGGTGGGACGACGCCAAGACAGGCCTGGCGATCGCTGACCTCTCCATGCGAGGCGAGGCCTACCCGTTTGCGCCGCGCTTCGCCCTCAAGAAGGCCATCGCCGATTGGGAGGCTCTTGGCTACCAGGTGAAGGTTGGCATCGAGCTCGAGGGCTACGTACTCGAGCCAGACGGTGACGGCGGGTGGAAGCCGTGGGACACCCCTGGCTCGTACGTCTACGGGACCGGTCCGCTGGTTGATCCCGTCGGTTTGCTCGACGACATCACCCGCACGGCAGAAGCGTCTGGTCTACCCGTCGAATCGATAAACGCCGAGTTCGACAACGCCCAGTTTGAGATGACGCTCGAGTACGACGATGCGCTCAAGGCGGCAGACGACGCGTTTCTGTTTCGGTTGATGGCTCGCGAGCGGGCGATGGCGCACGGTCTCCGCATGACCTTTCTTGGCCAACCGATCGACCAGATCAGTGGCACCGGTGTGCACGTCAACTTCTCGTTCCTCGACGCCGACGGCGCGAATCCGCTCGCCGATGATGCTGCAGCCGACGGCCTGTCAGAACTCGCAGGCCAGTGCTTGGCCGGGCTCTGTGCGCATCACCAAGGAATGACGGCGCTGTTAGCCCCAACGGTGAACGCCTACCGCCGGTTGAACCTCGGTGGATTCGCCGGCGTTCGAGCCAGTTGGGGCTACGACCATCGGGTTGCCGGTAACCGCGTGCCACCACCTCGGGGCGCAGGAACTCGGCTCGAGAACCGCACCGCAGATGGCTCAGCCAACATTCACACCGCCATTGCCGCAGTGCTGCAAGCTGCTCGGCTTGGCGTTGTTGATGGGCTGGCTCGACCTGAGCCCGAGATGGGAGACGGGTTCGAAGACCCGTCAACCGATGTGGTCTCCGCCGACTCACTCAAGGGCGCGCTGGCTCACTTGGAAGCAGACGCTGCCTTCTGTGACGCCATCGGTCGCGATCTTGTCGACAACTTCGTCTTTGTGAAAAACATGGAGTGGGACCGCTTCATCGCCGCGACACCCGATTGGGCTGATCGCGACCCAACCATGATCACGCCGTGGGAGCTGTCGGAATACCTGCCCTATCACTAGGGCGCTCACTCAGCTACCGATCAGGTCGCTTCCACGACGACGGCCACAGAAGCGCTAACGCGAAACCGAGGGCTGCCCCTGCGGACAGCCACCCGGTCTCGGAGGCAATGTTGTTGCGATCGGGCCACTTCATAGCCCCATCGTGGATCAGTTCTGGAAGCTGAGCCAGCCAATCGTGCTGAGATCGTCGAGATCGGACGCCAGCACGCCGGTGTCGGACAGGGTCAGCAGTTGGTCGCCAACGATGATGCTGCGGCGGATCTCTGCGCTGTAGCTCCAGCAGTACTCAACGTCGTCGCCATAGAACTCGGACTCTTCTTCCGGCTCGATGAACGACTCTTCTGCGTCGGGAGCTGGGTCAGCATCGGGGGCTTCGGGAGCGGGCTCGATCTCGTCTTCTTCGACGATCTCAAACTCACTGCTGGCTGACGTTTCTTCAGGCTCGGCGTCGGCTGGCTGCTCGTCTGGGGCGTCAACGATCGCGTCCTCTACCGGCTCGTCGTCGAGGTCAGATCGGGGCGCATCGCTCTCGAGGGTGGTCGGCTCGTCGCCAGGGAACACCAACTCTTCGGTGTAGCCATCGGGGCCTTCACAGCCCTGCATGGCGGGGTGAACGATCTGGCCGAGTTCGGTGAGCGTGCCATCTTCGCCAACGTGCACCGCAACAACCGATGCCCCGTTGTCTTCAGCGCCGGTGCGCTCGTCCCAGTTCCACCACGAGATGGGGATGTAAGCGGTGCGGTTCTCGGCCCAGTAGGTGAACGCCTTCTTGTCCCAATCGATGGGGCTGTAGGTGTTGTTGCCGAGGAACAGCTGACTGTTGCGCTCCGGCGAGCTGAGATCGCTGACGTCGAACGCAGACACCTGCGCACCTGTCGTCATGCCATCGTCTGTCGCTTCCTGGCCGACGCCGAGCACAAGGCCGTCGTCGATGGGATGGAGGTAGGTCGAGAAGCCGGGGATCTTGAGTTCGCCGAGCACGGTTGGATCGGTCGGCTCGCTCAGGTCGACGGTGTAGAGCGGGTCGACCTGGCGGAACGTGACGACGTAAGCGGTCGAGCCCATGAAGCGGACGGCAAAGATCTGCTCGCCTTCACCCAGTCCACCAACTTGGCCGATGGTCTCGAGCGTGCCGTCCTTTTCGGCGAGGACGGTGACGAAGCTCTCGCTCTCACCGTTGCCGCCCCATGGCGACCCGTCGGTGGTGGCGACCCGCAGGAAGCCCTCGTGCTCTGACATCGAGAACTGATTCAGCAGGTGGCCTCGCACCGAACCGGTGGCTTGGTATGACGCACGCTCTGGGTCGCTGATGTCGAAGGTGTGGATCTGCGTGGTGTATTCGTCTTCGCCTTCGACGATGTCGCCGGTGGTCGGATCCCACTCAGGCCACTTGGTGGTGGCAACGGCAAGGCGATCTGGCGAGGCGTAGATCGTTTGACCATCGGTGAGCACAGCCAGGCTGTCTGTCACGTCGAGCCCTTCATCGAGATCAACCGTGAGGAGCGCCAACGTGCCGAAGCCGCCGAACTCGCCTGGGATGTGCATGCGGTCGCAATCGACGATCGGGCCAGACTCGACGACCTCGTTGTTGCCGTCGAGGATTCGGTAGCTGGGCAGCCACTGCTCGATGGTCGAGTTTTCGATGATGTCTCGGTTGGCCTTTTCGGCCGATTCTTCGGCTGCCGGGTTCGATGGGAACACAAACGGGAAGCGGTCTTGCGTGGCGGACAACACGATGCGGGCGGTGCCGTCGACGTCGCGAGCTGAGAGGTAGTTGCCCTCAAACTCGAGTGACCGGACAACCTCGCCTTCGACGAGGTCAACCTCCATGATGCGGGTGACCGACATGCCGCCGGGGTAGAAGAAGTCGCTGGTCGCAGCGCTGTCGATGAGCGGTGAGTCGGTCCAGCCGTTTGACATGACAAGTGCGCTGTCGCCGTTGAGGAACATCTCACCGGCCCAGAACTCATCTGGGAGGCGAATGGTTGAGGTGAGCTCTGGGGCGTCGTCGCCCACCGAAATGATGCGGAGCTCGTTGCCGGTGACGGTCACAAGACGCTCACCGTCTGTCTTCACAAGATCTGGCTCGTCAACGCCAACCTCTTGGTTGTTGGTCTTCGAGAAGTCGCCGTCAGCGTTTTCCGACTGGGCTGCCGTTGGTGAGCTCAGCGCCTCGCCGCCGCTATCGCTAGCGGCCTCGTCTGCCATGGCGTCGTCTTCTTCAGCAATATCGAAGTCGCCCTCCCAGCCCCAGTAGCCGCCCTGGCCAAAGCCGTACGGCCCAACGCGTTCTGAGCCCTCGGCGATGAGCTGGTCAAGCAGTGTGTCGCAGTCGTCGTATGTCGTGAGTAGGCCTGACGTGAGCTGGATGTCGTCGCCAGAAAGGTCTGTCGCGCCCGGTCCATCGGCTGTGGTGTCAGAGACGCACGCTGTCGCGAGAAGTGACAGGGCCATGCCGGCCGGTGTGAGGCGGCGAAGCAGGCGGCGTCGTTTTGGCCGGATCGTGAGCCGTTGGCTCAACAACCTCGGCGCCGTTGGCGCTGATTCGGGCGTTTCTGCGCGTTGCGATGTCATGATGCCTCCGACGAACCATCGGCGATGCTGGTTCCCGAGGTTCAATCTGTCATCGTTTCGTAACATTTGGGGAAGACGTGCATCAAGAAGCCACCACTCGAGTCGTCGTCATTACCGGGGGAGCATCGGGGATGGGCGCCGCCTCAGCCCGGCGCTTTGCTGTGCTCGGTGACCACGTCGTTTTGGTCGATCGCAATGGCGATGGTGCCGCGGCAGTGGCAGCAGAGATCGGTGGCACAGCGGTTGTCGGCGACGTCAGCAGCGCGGCGTTCTGCACCACCACGATTGACGAGGTGGTGGCTGAGCATGGCCGCATCGATGTGCTCGTGACCGCTGCGGGGGTCATTCATCGGGCATCTGGCGAACAGACAGACGACGACGCATGGGCGCGGGTGATGTCGGTGAATGTCGACGGTGTCTTCTACATGTGCCGGGCCGCCCTTTCTCACATGGTGCAGCAGGGGAGCGGCGCGATCGTGAATTTTGGTTCGATCTGGGGCGGCATCGGCTCGGCTGGCGTTGCGGCCTACTGCGCGTCGAAGGGAGCCGTACATCAGCTGACCCGAGCGCTCGCGCTCGACCACGCAACCGCCGGCATCCGAATCAACGCCGTCGCCCCCGGCGAAGTCGATACGCCAATGCTCTCGTCTGGTCGAGCATCGCGACCCTCAGCCGCTGATCTCCAGGCACTCGCCGACGCCACGATTCCGATGAAGCGGTTGGCTCAGCCAGAAGAGATCGCAGACGTCGTGGTATTCCTCGCCTCAGACGCCGCAAGCTACATGACCGGCACCATCGTCCCCGTCGACGCCGGCTTCACCGCGCGATAGTTGCCCTCCGGGCTGGGCGTTACGCACGCAGCGCTATTGCTGCCCTCCGGGCTGGGCGTTCAGGTGCCACGGAGGCTCTCCTCGTGCTCGCTTCGCACCATTTGTGTCCGGGAACTGCGAGGTTGGCGACAGGGGTGCGCCGAAAGGCGAGGACTATGACAGCGAAGCGGAGCGGAGCTGACATCCGCAGCCTCGGCGTGACCCTGGTGTCAGCCGGGCACGCGCCGCTCGTGCCAGCGGGACAACCGAGCGCGACGAGCGCGAGCTACGAGCGGTAGGCGGGGCGGGAGGTTTCGAACTGGCCAATGGTGTCGACGTGGCGGAGCGTGAGGCCGATGTCGTCGAGTCCTTCGAGGAACCGCTCGCGAGTTGCGTCGTCGAGTGGAAACTCTTCGGCCACATCAAGCGCTGGCACTTCGATCAAACGACGGTCGACGTCGATCGTGAACTCGAGCGTTGGCTCTTCTTGCACCGCATCCATGAGTTTGCGGCTCAAGTCGCTCGACACGACGACGGGCACCAGGCCGTTCTTCGTTGAGTTATTGCGGAAGATGTCGCCGAACCTTGGCGACACGACGGCCTTGAACCCGTATTGCTGAATGGCCCACACCGCGTGCTCGCGGGAGGAGCCGACGCCGAAGTTTGGTCCGCCGAGCAACACGCTGGCGGCCGAGAACCGCTCGTCGTTCAAGACAAACGATGGTTCGTCACGCCACTCCGAGAAAAGGCCCTTTTCGAAGCCGGTTCGTTCGACCTGCTTGAGCCAGTCGGAGGGAATGATCTGGTCGGTGTCGACGTCTGAGCGATCGAGGGGAACGGCGGTTCCGGTGATGATTCGTACTGCTTCCATGTTCTCTTCTCCCTACAGATCTGCTGGCGTGGCGAGGTGGCCGGCGATGGCCGTTGCTGCGGCGATTTCCGGTGACACGAGGTGGGTGCGCCCACCTCGGCCCTGTCGACCTTCGAAGTTGCGATTGCTCGTTGAGGCGCTGCGTTCGCCGGGGGCGAGCTTGTCTGGGTTCATCGCAAGACACATCGAACAGCCCGGCTCACGCCAGTCGAAGCCTGCTTCAGTGAAGATCTCGCCGAGGCCCTCGGCTTCTGCTTGATTCTTCACGGCGAACGAACCAGGAACCACGAGGGTCCGCATACCGTCTGCAACCTTGCGCCCCTTGGCGACGGCCGCCGCAGCCCGAAGGTCTTCGATGCGACTGTTGGTGCACGAGCCGATGAACACAGTGTCGACGGGAATCTCGCTGAAGGGCGTGCCGGCTTCCAGACCCATGTAGTCGAGGGCGCGGCTGGCGGCGTCTGCCTCGGCCGGGTCGTCGAACGAGGCTGGATCGGGGACTGAACCTGCGATGGGGGCCACCTGGCCGGGGTTTGTTCCCCACGACACATGAGGCGTGATGGCTGTGGCGTCGATCACGATTTCGGTGTCGAACGTTGCGCCTTCGTCGGTGACAAGGGTCTTCCAGTCGGCGACCGCAGCGTCCCAATCGGCACCACTCGGCGCTCCTTCGCGACCCTCGAGGTAGTCGAAGGTGGTTTGGTCTGGAGCGATCATGCCGGCCTTGGCGCCAGCTTCGATCGACATGTTGCAGACGGTCATGCGACCTTCCATCGACAGTCCGGTGATGGCGTCACCTCGGTATTCGATGACGTGACCGATGCCGCCGCCGGTGCCGAGTCGGCCGATGATCGCCAGGATGATGTCTTTGGCCGTTGAACCTTCCGGTAGATCACCCTCGAGCGTGACGGCCATCGACTTGGGGCGCACCTGGGGGAGTGTCTGCGTCGCCAAGACGTGTTCGACCTCGCTCGTGCCGATGCCAAATGCCAGTGCACCGAATGCGCCGTGGGTTGCGGTGTGAGAATCGCCGCACACCACCGTCATGCCGGGTTGGGTAAGACCCTGCTCTGGTCCGATCACGTGCACAATGCCCTGGCCGGGGCTGCCCATCTCGTGGTTGGTGATGCCGAACTCGGCTGCGTTGTTGCGCAGCGTCTGGATCTGCTTGGCGCTGATCGGATCAGCGATCGGCTGGTCGATGTTCTCGGTCGGGACGTTGTGGTCTTCTGTCGCCAGTGTGAGATCGGGTCGGCGAACCTTGCGGCCGTTGAGGCGCAGCCCATCGAAGGCTTGGGGCGACGTGACCTCGTGGACGAGGTGAAGGTCGATGTAGAGAAGGTCGGGCTCATTGCCGCCTCCGTCGACCACTTGGTGTCGTTCCCACAGCTTGTCGGCCAGTGTCTTTGGTCCGCTCATGGCTTGGCTCCCTTCCGGTCGTAGGCCCGCATCGGGGCCTACTTGACGATCTCATTATTTGAGACGATGATCTCATCTTGTGAACGACAGGATAAGCAGCGTTGGCGTCATCGACAAGTCGATGGCCGTGCTCGATGCCGTAGCCGGCGGGTCGACGACGTTGGTCGAGCTGGTCGAGCACACAGGTCTGAACCGGGCAACGGTGCATCGTCTGGCTGTGGCGTTGACCGAGCACGGGATGCTTCGGCGTGATGGTGACGGGCGGTTCTTGCTGGGCTATCGCCTCTGGTCCTTGGGTCAACAGGTTGCAGGCGCCGCAGATCTGGCCAGCATGAGCCAGCCCTTTCTCGACAACCTCCGTGACCTCACCGGTGAGAGTGCGCAGCTGTTCGTGCAAGACGGTGCGGAGCGGCTCTGTATCGCGGCGGCAGAGTCCGGCCACGGGCTGCGCACAATCGTGCCGGTCGGAACTCGCCTACCACTCGACCTGGGCTCTGGTGGTGCAGCCCTGCAAGGTGCGGTGAGCACTGACGGCTGGGTGGCCTCCGTGGCCGAACGCGAGGCGGGCGTCGCTTCGGTGAGTTCACCGGTGCGATCGGCG
>CALLGK010000216.1 GCA_938009905.1 uncultured Acidimicrobiales bacterium
GGCATGTCGTCTGGCTCAGCGTCTGTCTCGTCCAGCGTCTTGCAAGCGCACTTGTCGAGCTTTGGCATCCAGAAGAATTCAAAGTGTCTGGTGGCCGAGGTGAGCTCGTCGATGCGAGCAAAGATGGTGTCTGGGTGCTCAGACCACAGGCGTTCGTGCAGGCGATACGACTCTCGCAGTTGCAGCGTGATGTCGACCACCGCACCGAGTCCGCCGAGGGAATGGCGGGCCACCTCGAAGACGTCGCCAGACTCTGCGTCGCAATCGATGATGTCGCCGGAGGCCAGCGCAACTCGCAGCGACGTCACCGACATCGACAGGTTGTGCAAGGTCGGCCCGGTGCCGTGGGTTCCCGTGGCCGTTGCGCCCGCCACGCTCTGACGGTCAATGTCGCCCTGATTTCGCAGGGCCAGGCCAGCGGCGTGAAGCGGTTCGCCAAGTTGAAAGATTCGAGTGCCGGACTTGACCGTTGCTGTTTTGGCATCGGCATCGGCTTCGACCACGCCCTGCCACCCGTCGAGCTCGAGCAGTAGGCCGTCGGTGGCGGCGACCCGCGAGTGGCTGTGTGACGCGCCAACCGCCCGGACCGGCCAGCCCTGCTCGTTGGCCCGTTCGATGGCGGTGCTGAAGTCGTCGACCGACGTTGGCTGCACGATCTCGTTGGGACTTGATGTTTGGCGGCCTGACCAGTTGGTCCACTGTGCGCTCACGCTGGGAGCTTAGGTTGCGCGTGCCGGTTGCTCCGCAGCGGGCGCCAAGGCCTTTTGGCGCTAGGGCACCAAAACGCCCAGGCTTGTTAACGTCTGGCAACTGGTCGAGGAAAGGACGTTGGGGATGGCGCGAGTTGAACCGTTGGCGAGGGAAGAGCTTGGTGAGTTCGAGGAGCGGTTCGCCCTTGTCGAGCAGATGATGGGATTCGTGCCCAACTCGATGTTCACCATGGCACGAGTGCCGGGCTTGCTCGGTGCCTTTCAGCAGCTTGGGGCCGTTGTGCTCGGCAGCCCGCTTATCCCTCGAGAGCTGGCGCAAATGGTTGCCCAAGTTGCTTCGACCGCGGCTGGCTGCCGCTATTGCCAAGCCCACACGGGTCACACCGCCGAACGTGTCGGTGTGTCAGAAGAAAAGCTCGCTGATCTGTGGGTCTTCGAAACGAGCGAGCACTTCAGCGATGCAGAACGAGCGGCGCTTCGGCTGGCGCTCAACGCCGGCGCTGTGCCAAACACCGTCACCGACGAGCACTTCGCCGCCTGCCGAGAGCACTTCAGCGACGAAGAGATTGCATCGATCGTGGCGGTGATTTCGTTCTTCGGGTATCTCAACCGCTGGAACGACACGATGGCCACCGATCTGGAAGACGATCCGCTCGAGTTTGGCCACAGAGTGCTTGGGGCCGCGGGCTGGGAAGCCGGAAACCATGCGTGATCGCAGCATTCGGTGAAGCTGTTTTCCAACCGCAAGCGCCCGGTCCACCTCGGTCCGTATCCGCTTGAACGGTTGCCTCGCGTCGCTGATCCGAGTGACGTTCCGCCCTCCATGAGAGGAAAACACGGCGCTTCGTGGCCTCGTCCAATTGAAGCTCGGAAGCGCGGCCTGCAGAGTGCTGCCCACGCGTTTGAGCGATACGTCCAGTTGTACGACGGTCAACGGACTGGCGAGGTCTCCGAACCGGCACCGATTCCGGCGGATCCGACGGAGCGGGCCAACAACCTCAAAGCCGGGCTCTACTTTCTCGACGCCGACATGGCGGGCTGTGGCCTTGTTCCTGACGATGCCTGGACGACAGTCCCTGATGACGCACTGCCGGATGGAGGTCCGCACCAGTTCGCTGTTGTCACACTGATCGCGCACACCCGCGATATTGAAGGAACGCAGCCTGGCGACGAGTGGATCGACGGCACCCGACAGGTGAATGCCAACGTGCGGGCCGCTGAGCTGGCGGTCATCACGGCGTCGTTCATCCGGGCGCTGGGGTTCAACGCAACGGCTCACACACCAAGCGCGAGCGACGTCGACATCGATCGGGTGGCGCTGCAAGCAGGTTTGGTTGAGGTTCGCCGGGGTGAGCTTCGAGCGCCCTATTTGTCTGGCGGCTTTGCCTTGTCGGTCGTCACCACCGACATGGCGATTGCTCCCGATGCGCCGCTCGCGGAGCGAGGCCTGCTCGACCGACTTCGCTCGACGAGCGGTCCTCACTGGCTCTTAGGTTTTGGCGGTACGCGCGCCGGATTTGGCCGGCTCAACGGCGATCACCGACCGCTGCCCATGGGTCGCTACCCGATGGAGAAGATCGACCGGGTCGACGATCCCACCACCCTCATCATCGACGAAGAAGTCGAGCGCGTGCCGGTACGCGGCGGTGGCTTTCCTCGGGCCGCCCACGGCGACATGGGCCCCAAGTTCGCGGAAGACGTCAAAGTGTTTGCCTACAAGACGCCTCAGGCCCAGTCCTACATCGGGCCCATGGACGCCATGGTGCCTCATCAGGACGGTCCGCTCGCAGAAGCTGTTGAGCCTTCTGCCACGAATCCGACCCACAACAGCGACGCCCTCAAGGCGCTTGCCTACCACCTTGGTGGCGACATGGTTGGCGTCTGCGAAGTGCCCAACTACGCCTGGTACTCGCACGACAAACGGGGCGATGTCATCGATCCGTACCACAAGAACGCCATCGTAATCCTGCTCGATCAGGGCTACGAGACGATGGAGGGAGCGAGCGGTGACGACTGGGTGAGCGGAGCTCAATCGATGCGGGCCTACATGCGTGGCGCGCAGATCGCCGGCATCCTTGCCGAGCACATTCGATCGCTTGGTTTCGGTGCACGAAGCCACTCGAATCGGGAGTCGGATGTGCTCCATATTCCACTCGTGCTTGCGGCTGGTTTGGGCGAGATGAGCCGAATTGGCGAGCTCGTGTTGAACCCGTTCGTTGGGCCCCGGTTCAAGTCGGTCGTGGTCACAACCGACATGCCGATCACGCCAGACAAGCATGTTGACTTCGGGCTTCAAGACTTCTGCAACAAGTGCACGAAGTGCGCCCGCGAGTGTCCGTGTGCCGCCATTCCGTTTGGCGACAAGATCATGTTCAACGGCTACGAGACCTGGAAGCCCGACGTTGAGAAGTGCACCAAATATCGGCTGGGCAACCTCAAGGGGGCAGCCTGCGGTCGTTGCATGAAGACCTGTCCCTACAACATCGAGGGTGTGCTCAGCGAGCGAGCAGTGTTGTGGGCCGCGATCAAGTTGCCGTTCACCAGGGCGTGGATTGCCAAGCTCGATGATCGGGTGGGTAATGGCTCGATCAACCCCATCAAGAAGTGGTGGTGGGACCTTGAGTGGCGAGACGGCAAGACAATCGTTCCCGAACGTGGCACCAACGCCCGTGGTCTTGATCTGGACGGTGGGCGGGTGGCCGCCAAGCAAAAGGTCGCCTTGTACCCACCAGATGTGTTGCCCGCTGGTGACAACGTTGGCGTGCCGGTCAAGCTGATGCGCAAAGAGGCAATTGAACGGGGCCGTCTGGCTGAACGGCCAGCAGCTGCGCGTCGTCGAGTGAGTTCGACGTGCTCAAGCAGCGAGCATGTGTGAAACTCGGCGCCATGATCTCAGTGCACATCCTGTATCCAAAGACCGACGACTCCACATTCGACATGGACTATTACACGAGCACCCATATGCCGATGCTCGCCGATGCTCTTGGCGATGCCTGCACGGGTTGGGGAGCATCCAGCACGGGTGGCAAGTGGGCCGCGATCGGGTGGGCCAACGTGTCGAGCAAGGACGCGTTCGACGCTGCCATGGCTGAACATGGCGCCAAGATCATGGGCGATGTGGCGAACTACACGAACGTTCAGCCCGAGATGCTGATTGGTGAAGTCGCCCACTAGGTGGGCGATCGCCCGGTAGGTCAGATCGGCGATGACAGAAGGTCCACGGAGGGGTAGCTGCTACGACGTGGTGGGGGCGGTTCGTTGCCGAGCGGCGATGGCATCGGTGAGCGACATCGCAGGTGCGTAGTGCCAACCCTGCACGGTCCCGAACCCGAGCTGGCGCACGTTGTCGAGATGCTCGGACGTTTCAACGCCCTCGGCCACGACGTTGAGGCCGAGGTCTTGAGCCAGTGACACAACTGCCTCGGCAATCACTCGTTCGCTGCGGCCGTCCGACAGTTTCGAGACGAAGCTGCGATCGACCTTGACTGATGAGATCGGAAGATCTCGCAGGTGGGCGAGCGAGGAGTAGCCGGTGCCGAAGTCGTCGAGCGCCAGGCGGAAGCCGGCCTCGTTCAGTGCGTTGAGGGCCTGGAGGCTTTGTGCTCCACCATCAAATGCCGCGCTTTCGGTGATCTCGATCCAGATCTGGCTGGTGTTGACCGAGTGTTTGGTGACGGTGGCCTGCGCATACGCGACGAAGCCGGGCTGGGCCAGGCTGAACGACGAGAAGTTGCAGGCGACTGTTGGTGGCTGGTCAGGTTCGAGCTCTGCGAGCACCGCAGCGGCCTGACACGAAAGGTCAAAGGCGGCTCGGTCGAGATCCCACATGAGGCCCGTTGAGGTCACTGCATCCATGAAGCTGCCCGGTCCGAGCAGCTCGCCTTCTTCTGTGCGCACTCGGGCCAGCGCTTCGTACCCGTGCACGTGACCAGTGGCAGTCTCGACCAGCGGTTGGAAGTGCATCTCGAGGCGATCGCTCTCGAGGGCTGAGCGCAAGATGCGGCGCTGCCGCTCTTCGAGGCTGACGGCGGCGGCGAGGTGATCGTTGAAGATCTCGACTCGGTCTCGGCCGTCGGCCTTTGCTGCGTAGAGCGCAATGTCGGCCTGCTGGAGCAAGGTCTCTTCGTTGAGCTCGTCAGACATCGCCATCGCAACACCGATGGAAGCTGTCACGTCGAAACGCAGCTCGTTGATCTCATACGGCTCAGCAAGGACAGCGCGCAGGCGTTCGCCACTCTGTCGAGCTACATCGATGGTTGGCACGCCCGCCTGGATCACGACGAACTCGTCGCCTCCCTGGCGAACAAGAAGGTCTTCGGCCCGCAAGGCTGCCTGGAGTCGCTTGGCGGCAATCCGAATGAGGTGGTCGCCAATGCGGTGGCCGTGTGTGTCGTTGACGAGCTTGAAGCCGTCGAGGTCAACAAAGATCGCCGCAACCTGCACAGGCACGCTCGCCGATGCCAGCTCAGCCATTCGCTGTTCGAGCTGTCGACGGTTAGCCAGGCCGGTGAGCTGGTCGTGCAGCGCCTGGCTTCGAAGCTCGGCTTCGGCCATTCGTTCAGCGGTCAGGTCGTGAAAGACCAGCACCGACCCGATGAGGTCACCCTTTGAGTTCGAGACCGGTGAACGGTCGAGCGAGATGTACTTCAACTCGTCCGGACCGGTAATGACACAAAGGTCGCCGGTGTTGGCTTGCCCGGTGCCGGCTTGTTCGGTGATGGATGGATCCCGGTCGAGCGGACGCTTGCGTCCGCTTCCATCGAAGAGTTCGAGATTCTCGAGCGAGATGTCTTGGATCGGAGTGGTTCCGAGTCCAAACATGTCACGGGCGGTTCGATTCACCGTGATGATGTCGCCGAACTCGTCGGTCGCCACGATTGCATCGTGGAGGCCGCTCACGATTGCGCTACCCATCGCTTCACTGCGATCGATTGAGCGCTCAAATTCGCTTTCGCGGTCGGCGCTTCGCAACGAAAGCACGAGCCCGCCAATCACGGAGTTGTCTGAGTGATCGGCGCCGGTGATCTCGATGCGTTGGTAGTCGCCATCGCCCTTGCTCAGGCGGACAAAGACGCGGCTCATGGCCCGGCCCTGCTGCATGCCGACAACGCCCTCGAGCGTTGACTCAATGTCATCCGGATGCAGGAACTCGACGGCCGACTTGCCGATCATCTCGGCTGGGGTGCGACCCAGTAGCGAGCCGATGGCCTTGTTGGTCCACCGGATCTTCATCTCCGGTGTCAACACGATGACCGGGTCTCGCAAGCCCTCGAGCACCGAGACTTCGAACGGTGCGTCGCCAGCAACGAGCTGGTCGGCGAGGAGGCCCGTGAGCATGCGGGAACACGACTGAATCACGCTGTGGGTGATGTCCTCGGCGACACCGTGAAGGGTGATCGACCCGACGGTCTCGCCATGGTTCGTGAACGAGAACGCCGTTGAGCGTTCTCCGACGACAATGTCGCGAGTTCCGGAAAGCAGCTGCTCTTCCGCATCGGTCGTTTGGCGGGGAGCCATCACCTTGGCAACGTTGGTCGAGGCAACGATGAAGGCTCGCTCCGATTCGAAAACGACAACTTCAGCCTCGAGGCCGGACAGCTCTGAAGCTGTGCGAGAGCACTCGACGGCTATGGGATGACGAGCCAGCACCGTGCGCGCTGACATCTCATCGCGGGCGGAATGAGAGGTACCCACAAGTACCTCATCGGCTCAAGACGCAGTTGCCTGAGACACATCGTCACGATTTCTCACATGGCGAGCGAGCACTGTTGGGGGGGGGGGAGATCGGAGACTCAGGGGAGGGCGACACCTTCGTGCTCGAGTTGGCGCATGGCCCACACGCCAACGAACGGTCCTGGTGCGAGCAGCAGAAACGCGAATCCCCACCCTGCTGCGTCCCGCACGATCGGCACCAAGAAGATGGTGAACACGGTGAGCACGAATCCTGTCGCGAGCTGGATAGTGAGGGCCGTGCCCACGTAGGCCGGTGGACATGTTTCGGTCACAACCGCACTGAATTGGGCGCTGTCGGCGACGACCCAGAATCCCCACACCAGGGCGATGAGAATCACGATGGCATTCGGCGCGTCGACGAGGAATCCGACGAACAGAGCAATCGCCCCCGACCATCGCATGGCTTGGGATGCCGCGCTGGCCCGTGATCGCCGGTCGCTGATGAGGCCGGCGTAGATCGAGCCGCCTGCACCAGCGCTGATCACCGCCGCAGCGACAAGGCTGGCCTGTCGTTGATTGGTGAGAACGTCTGCGAAGAAGGCGGCAATCCAGGCCCACATCGCATAGAGCTCCCACATGTGGCCGAAGTAGCCGACGCTGGCGAGCTGAAACTTTCGATCGCGCACGATGTTTGAGAGTTGGGAGACGTCGAAGACGGCACCACGCACCTCGTGCGGCCCTGCGGTGCCGAGTGTGTCGGCAATCACCCCACCAAACACGGTGAGGACTGAGGCCAGTCCGATGGTGGCCTGCCAATGAAGGCCACCGAGTCCGTTGAGCAGGTGGGGGAGGGCAGAGCCGATGGTGAGCGCTCCGATCATCACGCCGAGGGCCAGGCCTCGGCCGGTGGCGTACCAACCCGCCATCGCCTTGAGAGCCGGTGGATAGACCGCCGCAAGAAACACGCCGGTGAGAAAGCGAAGTCCAAGTGCCGGCCAGAAGCCGTTTACGAGAATGAGTAGCGCGTTGGCGGCAGCTGCGCCCGTGGTCCCAAGCAGGATGAGGCGGTGGGGCGTGATGCGATCAGCCAGGTTTGAGACGGCGGACAGCACCGCTCCTGCGACGAAACCCAGCTGCACCGAGATCGTCAGCCAACTCGCCTGGCTGACCGTCAACGACCACGCCTCCCGTAGCTGGCTGAGCACCGCAGCGGTTGAGAACCACGTGGACATCGACAACACGAGTGCGACGGCAAGCAATCGCAATTGACGATTGCGGGGCGTCGACTCGAACCGCCTCATGCGCTTCTTGGCTCGCTTGCTTGGCGTTGTTGCATGGGTGTGTCAACCACGAGCGATAGTGAGGAAGTCCGCTCGGCCGCAAAGTTAGCGATCGTTCATCAATTCGCGAAGTCCGCTTCCATTCCTGAAATACGCTCGCGGAGTGGACACAACGCCAGACATGATTGAGGCAGTCGAGGCGCATGCGCCCGGGGCCAGCATTGTCGGCGTCTCCCCTCTTGTCGGTGGTGTTTCGGCGCTTGTTGTGCGTCTGGATCTCGATGACGGCGGGGCGCGGCGACCCGTCGTGTTTCGTCAGCACAGTGATCAGGTGCAGAAGAACCACACGCCCACGGTTGCTGCGAAGGAGTTTGCGGTTCTTGAGCACCTGAGCCGTGCTGGTCTTGCCGTACCGACGCCACTTGCGACGTCAACGTCTGAAACTGGACAGGGGCCGTGGCTCCTTCTGGAATGGATTGAGGGTTCGACCGAGCTGACCCCTTCGTCGGTCGATGCTGGCCTCGACCTCATGGTCGACTTTCTCCACCAGCTCCAAGGTGTCGCGTTGCCGGCCACGTCGCTTCCTGGAATCGAACCCATCGAAGATCCCGCGGAAGCGCTCGGTCCGTATCTGCCCGATGACGAGATTGGCAGAACTCTGGTGGAGCTGTTGGTAGCGGGCATCGAACGATCGCCGAACCGACCGGTGTTGCTCCATGGCGACTACTGGCCTGGCAACTTCTTGTTTCACGAGGGTCACCTTGTGGCCGTGATCGACTGGGAGGATGCGGCCATTGGTGACCCATTGGTCGACCTGGCGACGGCTCGCGTCGAGTTGCTCTGCACCTATGGCCCCGCAACCGTCGACCGGTTCACGCAGCGCTACCTCGATCAGACGCCGCCGCTGAATCTCACCGATCTTCCGCTCTGGGAGGCTTATGTGTCGGCAACGGCGCTTTCGGCAATGCACCTCTGGGGCCTGTCGCCAGAAGACGAGACAGCGCGTCGGCAATCGACTCGAGAATTCTTTGAGCGAGCCGCGACAGAACTTATGTCTCGTACGTAGCGATCGAACTGGTCGCAACGTCTGCCATGTGGTCGCGCAGTTCCTGGGGCCGAGCACCTCAACGTCGGTGCCGAGGCATGGCCGTTCGGCCCTGATGAGCCGAGCTACACCGACTTGGTCAGCCCGCCGTCGACCCGGAGGTTCTGACCGTTGATATAGCTCGCCTTGTCGGAGATGAGGAAGGCGACGACGTCTGACAGTTCACGTACCTCGGCGTAGCGGCCGGCCGGGATGCGAGCGAGGCGGTCTTCCTTCTCGGGCAGGCTGTCGATGAAGCCGGGCAGCACGTTGTTCATCCGGATGTTCTCGGCGGCGTACTTGTCGCAATAGAGCTTTGCGAAGTCGGCGAGGCCGGCTCGGAACACCGCAGACGTCGGGAAGTCTGGATCGGGTTCGAAGGCAGCAAACGTCGAGATGTTGACGATCGAACCGTTGCCCTGTGCTTGAAAGATCGGTGTAACGAGGCGGGCCATCCGTACGGCGTTGAGCAAGTAGTAGTCCATGCCGAGGTGCCAGTCTTCGTCGCTGATCTCGAGCACGTCGCCCTTTGGTCCGTGCCCTGTGCAATTCACGACGCCATCGATGCGACCGAACTCGGCCATGGCGGCATCGACGAATGCAGCCAGGTCGGCGGGTTCGAGATTGGAGCCGGTGAATCCGAGTCCGCCCAGTTCCTTGCCCAGCTCTTCTCCCTTGCCGGACGATGACATCACGCCCACCCGGTTGCCGGCCTCGGCCAAAGCGCGAGCGGCATCGGCACCGATGCCAGACCCACCGCCAACAACAAGCGCAACGGGGGAGTCAGAAGAGTTGGCCATGAGGATTCCTTGTGATGGTTGGACGGGTTGACCGTGCCGGACGTGTCTCGGCGCAGGATAGGCAATGGCTACGCGGACCAGCTGTGATTCGCTGGGCGTGGCGAGCTGCGTCAAGCTTTGGCCATGACGCCCCAACCGACTGCCGACATCATCATTGTCGGCTCGGGAAACGCGGCGCTTGTGGCCGGCCTGGCGGCACAGGAGCACGGCCGTTCGGTGCTCGTTGTCGAGAAGGCCGCTGAGCCGCTTGCCGGAGGCAACACTCGGTACACGGCGGGGGCGATGCGGTTTGCCTACGACAGCGTTGACGATCTGCTGCCACTGATGGCAGACCCCTCAGACGCCCGC
>CALLGK010000217.1 GCA_938009905.1 uncultured Acidimicrobiales bacterium
CGCTTGCCGAGGAAGCCCATCACCATTGGTGCGAGCATTGGCAGGAGCTTGCCGATCATGCCGCCGCCAACACCTGACTGCTTGGCGAGGCCTTCGATGATGCTGCTCTTTGAGCCTCCGAGGAGGCCGTCGACGAGCATGTTTGAGGGGCCTTCTGCGTCTGAGTGATCAGCGCCGAACAGGCCTCCGAGATTGTCGAGGATTGATCCGTCGTTGTCCTTGACGAGATCGAACAGAGCGGCAGCGCCGCCCTTGGTGGAGCTGCGCTGCGCCGTGCTGCCCAACAGTGCTGGGATAACGGCGGCGGCGCCGCTCATTGCGGTGGAGGAGTCAGTTCCGAGACCTTTGGCCAACATGTCGGGCGCATCACCTGCGCTCAACATGTCCCCAATCTGTTCAAACATACTCATGGTGCGGGTTTTCCTTGCTAGCCAAGATGGCTTGTGGCGGGATTTCGGGGGATTCTGGGCGACATCGACAGATGGCGCCGTCAGAAGGTGGACGCTGTGTCACGAGGCAAAGTTTCGGATTTCCCCGAATTTGTTACCTGAGAGTAACCGTAACTGCTACAACGAGCTTGTTGTTTTATGGGCTCATCGTCGGCTCGATGAGGGGATGATTGATCCGGAACGGTCAAAGGCCGGCGCATACGCCGTGGATTAAGGGTTTGACGGTGGTGAGGGTGTTTCGAGGATGCTGGTCGTCCCGGATGGGCGTCAGCTGTCATCGATGCTAAGGAAGTGAAGAGCTCAAGTGGGAGATGGTGACGAATGTCAAGCGAATCGGGAGACGCAGCTGAGTTCGTGGATGCCGAGGTCATCAATGCAGAACGCGTGACGGCATGGATCGCAGAGCGAGTCGACATCGTTGGCCCGCTCCGTTTCGAGCTCATCGCCGGCGGCCGATCAAACATGACGTTCACCGTCGTCGACGAAGCCGGTACACGACTTGTGTTGCGACGCCCGCCGATGGGGCCGCTGCTGCCAAGTGCTCACGACATGTCCCGAGAGCATCGTTTGATGGATGCCCTGGCCGATAGCCCTGTGCCGGTGCCAGACCTCGTTGGCCTCTGCCAAGACCCAGAGGTGAACGGACGCGACTTCTACGTCATGCATCACCTCGATGGCGTGGTCGTGCGTGACATTGAGATCGGTCGGGAGCTCTCGGAGGGCGTGCGCACTCGCATGTGTCACGAGCTGATCGACACGTTGTGTGTGCTGCACAGGGTCGACATCGACGAGGTCGGGCTTGGCAATCTGGCGAAACGAAGTGGCTATCTCGAGCGGCAAGTGAAGCGTTGGTCTGGCCAGTGGGAGCAGTCGAAGCAGCGAGACATTCCCCTCATTGACCGCGTGCGCGACACGCTCATCGAACGGTTGCCAGCCGATCCGCCAACCACGATTGCGCACGGCGACTATCGGTTGTCGAACTGCATGATGGATCCGGCCGGGCCGGTCGCCGGCGTGCTCGATTGGGAACTCTGCACGCTTGGCGATCCGATGGCCGACCTCGCCGGATTGCTCACCTACTGGAACCGCGACGGCGAACCAGACCAAACCGGCGACAACGAAACCACGACATTGCCCGGCTTCCTGAGCCGCCAAGACATGGCGGGACTCTACGCCGACCAGATGGGCGTGTCGCTTGATCTCGTCGACTACTACCAGGGCTTTGCGTCGTGGCGTCTCGCCTGTATCGCCGAGGGCGTCTATGCCCGCTATCTCAATGGACAGCAGGGCGAACAAGACGAAGAGCTCGACCTCGACGCCTACCGAGACTCAGTGGAGCGTCGGGTCGAGATCGCTGCCGAGTACCTGGGGCTGTAGCGGTCGGCGGAGCGCAAAGATCAACAGCGCACCGGAGATCAGCGCGGCGGCAACTGAGCACGCGATAGATCCGTTGATGCCAAAGGCGTCGTAGAGAAAGCCAGTGGCGATGGCGCCAGCGCCTCGCACCAGCGTGCCGACGGCGTTGTTAACAGCCAAGGCCTTGCCTCTGGCATGCGGGGCGGCCTCACTTACGATCGAGAACGACGTCACGATCGAGTACTCGAATCCCAGGAAGAAGAGGAAGAGCCCGACGAAGGCCACGGGTAGCGAGTCGCCTGCTTGGGTCATGATCGTGAGACCTACGACGGCGGCCACGAGAGCGGCCTGTGTGGTGCGGACAGGGCCGAGCTTGTCGGCGAAGGCGGCAGAGCTCGATGACGCAGAGAGCTCGGCGGCGCCAAAGGCGAAGGCCAACGCCCCGATGCCTCCGGTGCTGAGACCAAAGTCGTCTTCGAGCCACGTGCCAGCAATGACAATGGTGGCGAATCCCGTGAGTGCAATCGTGGCTGAAGCGACGATGAGCGCCCAGGCCCGAACGCCGAGGGCCCGAGATGCAGACGCCGTTTGTTCGATGGCTTGGGTGGCGGGACTGACCGCGCCGCGGGCGGTCACGATGGCAAACAGCGAGGCCGCAATGGTGATCGCGATGAAGGGCGCTCGCCAACCAAATTGGGAAAGGAGCACCGAGATGATCGGGGCGCCTATGAGGAGTGCAGATGCCCACGACATCTCGAAGATCCCGATGAAGCGACTACGACGCTCAGCGGGCACTCGCTGGCTCAGGTAGGTGTGGCCGCTCACGGTGAACAGTGAGGCGCCAGCACCGAGCAACACGAAGGCCACGGCCAACGCGGCAAGTGAGCCGGTGAGCGACACGGCGGCCGACGTGGCCACCAGCACCAGCGCGGCGGTCAGAAACGTCCGCTCTTTCCCGGCGTCGAGCTTCTTGCCGACAAAGAGTGTGATGAGCCCCGACATCTCAGCAACGCCCAGAATCGTGGTGAGGGTCGCTGTCTCTGCGTTGAAGGCTCGCTCGAGCTCAAAAAGGAAAAACGGGGGCCAACGGAGGGCCGTGTTGGCGATTCCCTTACCAGCGGTCAGCCGAGCGAGTTGAGAGCGGCTTACCGTCACCCTGAGACGCTATGCCCTGTGGGCCGAGAACGGCTTGCGAGCGGGTTTGGCGCTTCGACGGGTGATTGGCAACCAC
>CALLGK010000218.1 GCA_938009905.1 uncultured Acidimicrobiales bacterium
CAGACGAGGTTGTCGACTTCTTGCGAGCGCATGCTCCCGCCATGCGCGCCCACGCCATTCGACGAGCAACCGAGAAGCTGCCGACCAACGAGCGTGATCGCCTTCGAGCCGAACTGCGATCGGGCCGCTAGGCGTCTCCCGTGCTTCGCCCCAGCACTACGGCGTTTCCTTCACTGGTTGGTGAGCGACCCACCACGTCACCTTTCCAACCGGGGTGTCGTCGCAAGGTGAGCTCCACACAGAGATGCCCGGATCTTCAAGCGTCGCCGTGGCCACATCAATGTCGAGAAGCGTTCGGCTGCAGTCAGCGAGTTCGAGGTAGCGCATGCCGGACGGAACGGTCGTGAAGGACTCCGTATCGGCGTAGTAGGTGCGCAGCTCAGACTCCGACACCGCAAACCGGAACCGGCCAGCCCTCATCGCGTCGGACGACTCGCCGAGCATGTCGTCCACATCGGCGGCCGGCATACCCAGTTCGATCGCCGCTTCGCGAAACGCAGCGAGGCATTCGACTTCGCCGACGTCATCACTCATGATCGCGACCGAAAGCGCGCCGCTGTCGAGCGTTGCCCGTTCGCACGACTCTTCTAGGTTGGCAGCCGCACGTTCGAGATCGCCGTCTGGCCGAGCGCCGTCGAGCACCGCAAAGACGGCACCACAACTGAGGACCACGCCCGCCACGAGCTTCCACCACATCTCGACGAAGGTAGCCCGATGGCGGTTCTCAACCCTCCTGCTGGGCCTCAATCCATGATGAGACATTCTCCATGGTCAGACTGAAGGCAGATTCGACATCAATCCCGAATCGATCTGCGATGACCAGCAAACTCCAAAGACAATCACCGAGTTCGTGTTCAAGGTCGGCGAAGGCATCGGTCGAGCGTGCGGGTCGCTTGCCTTGCGCTCGTTGGGCGATCTCGGCCAAGTCACCAACGTCTTTCACCAGGCCGAGGACAAGGTCGTTGGTTGACCATTCTTCCCCGTAGGTAGCTCGCTCGAACTCGGCGAATTGTTGTCTGACCTCTAGCGCTCTGGCCTGCATCTCATCGATTCGCATGGAGCATGCTCGCGCAACGGTTAGCTCAACTGCGCTCGCACCATCGCAGCCCGCCTCGCCGGCAACCTCGATGGTTGCGTGCACGGGACCCTGCCTAGGTGGTGCTGTGCACGCAGGTTCGGCGAGGGGAGGAACGATGCGCAGGTCAGGCAAGGGCTCGGAGCAGGTCGCTGCGGTGATCGAGCATCCAGGCTGCGGCTCGTGTTCGCCACGTGACCGCCCACAAGAGCGGGAACCCGTTGGGAGCTGGGCTGGCTGTGTCTGGCGTGATCCCCGAGCTGATGGCTTCGTCCCGCGCACTCCGAACGGCGAACTCGATCATCTTGTCGACCAGGCCCTCCCGTTCGGATGCTGCGAGTTGGTAGCCGTCGGCGATGGCTCGCAGTTGGTTGGCTCGTTGGTCGAGTGACGGAAGATCGTTGAGGGCCGCAACGTCGTCGTCGTGAAGTTGGGCGTTGAGCCAGCCAACCTGTGCGAGCTCCCATATGGCGTCGACTGGGCCAGCGTTGTCCCAGTCGATCAAGCCGACCGGGTTGTCGTTGATGGCGAGGATGTTCCACGGGCCGAGATCGCCATGGCCAATGACCGGATGACTTCCCGGGAGGCCCCTGGCAAACCACGGCGTCCAGACGGCATCGGGACCAGGCTCGAAGGTGGCCGTTGCTTCGTGCAGTCGGCGCAAGAGCTCACCAATGACGAAGGCGGCCTCGGCTGTCCACGCTCGAGGTTGTGGACTTTCGCCTTCGAGGAACGTGAGCCGTTCTCGACCATCTGGCGCAAAGCCACCATCGATCGGTCGAGGAGCGGCGTCGAAGCCCTCGGCATGCACATGATCGAGCAACCTGATGACCGTGGGGCTTTGCGGTCCGGCTGAACGAAGCACTCGATCACCGCTGCGATGCACCTCGGTCTGCCACCCACCTGCGAGGGCTTCCTCGCGGTTCGGCGGTGCTGAGCCAGATTCGGGGTGAGTCACGGAGTGAGTCTGTCGTTGTTCGCAGCGCAACGAGAGAACTTTTGCTGGGAATACGACGTGGGAAGGGACGATCGAACGTTCACTGTCACACCCCATCTGTAAGGTCTCGACAAGCCTCGATTGCTCCAGAGATTCCGCCTCTGGAGCGGTCTTGGCCCACCTCTTCTTCACAGAAGTTCTTCCCCGAATATCCCTGTGGTCGTTCGATTGAGCGGATCGAACCAAGAAAAGAGAGGACATTTTCTCGTGAGCGATTTCGTTGACGCGGTGGACGAGTTGGGCAAGGGCCTGCTGGGCCTCCTTCGGGCGCCCCGCAACGTGGAGGATCCCGATGATGTGGCCGCAGCCGTGGCGGCCGTTCGTCAGCTTCAGCAACGCTGCGATGCTGCACTGGTGTGGCTGGCCACCGCCGCTGCGGGGTTCGCCGACGCCGGAGTTGGGCCGATTCCCGAAGACGTGTTGTCGTCTGACGGGGCCGTGCCGCGAAGCCAAGTCCGGTCCGAGATTGAACGGGCGAGGGTGCTCGAGTCGTTTCCCGAGGTGGCCGCGGCGGTCAACGATGGGCAAGCGCGATCGGCAAACATCGATGTGCTGGCCCGGCTTACGGCTCGAATGACCGCAGACGAGATCGCTGTCCTTTCTGAGTGGGACACGCGCATCGCAACCGCCGCAGCGCAGCTTGGCGATGAATCATTCCGCAAGACGGTGTCTCGAATGCGAGATCGCATTCGACGTGACGGCGGGGCGACTGCGGCCGAGCAAGTGAAACAAGACACCGAGCTCGTTGTCTCGAAAAATCGTGACCACGACATGATCAGGTTCTTTGGCCTCTTTGATCCGATCCGGGGCGAATCGATCAGGCGGGCCATCGAGCGCGAGGTCGATGCGTTACTGCACGCGGGCGGCACCGTGGGTAGCGAACGGCGCCATGTGATGGCGCAGGCCTTGCACGACCTTGTGCTTCGGGGCGACGCCACGTCTGCCACCGACGGTGCTCCTCGGGCCAACGTGGTGCTCAATGTGCTGGTCGACCAAACCACGCTTGAATCCGGACCACATGATCACTCGTTGATCGAGACGGAGTCTGGTTTGCCACTCGACCCTGGCGAGATTGGACGGTTGGCATGCGAGTGCACGCTGCGGCGAGTGAGCACGCTGCCAGATGGCAACGTCCACGCGTCGCGTACCGGGCGGAGCCCTACCCCAGCGCAACGATCGGCGTTGCGAGCGTTGTACGACTCGTGCCCGATCTCGGGCGCTCCGTGGTCACAGATCGAGATCCATCACGTGATCTTCTATTCAGAATCGAAGCGCACCGTGTTGTCGGAGTTGGTCCCGATCTCAAGGCGGTGGCATCACCTCATTCACGACGCGGGGTGGGCCCTCGCGATGGATGCTGATCGCACGCTGCACCTGTCCCGTCCTGACGGGACACATCATCGGACGATCGCTCCACCGGTCCAGGTCAATCAGACCCACGGATCAAACAGCGAGGTGCCGATGGCGGCGTAGACGTTTAGCGAACGAAATGAGAGGGGTCCGATGCCTGCCCCGATCTGAAGGAGCAACGTCTTCGGAGACGACAACGTCTTCAGAACGAAACGCTTTCAGAACAGCAGGCCGCTCGGTCTCCAACCGTGGCTCAGGCAGCCCCTGAGCAGTGATCCTTGACAACTTCATAGCGACGACTTCGCAAGGTGAGGAGACGGTCGCATGTCGACCCACCTTTCGGGGTGCGGCCGCTGGCTGACACTGATGGTCGGTAGCCTGGCCCTCTACCCGTTTCAGAGAGGCGAAACCAAATGAGTACACAACCCCTTCAGCAAGCAATCGAAACAACCCGAGGCGTCATGGCGCAGGTGCAGGCCGACCAGCTCCAGGCCCAGACCCCATGCCAATCATGGAACGTGAGCCAGCTCATCAACCATGTCATCGGTGCACAGCAGTTCTTCGCCGCTGGTCTGAAGGGCGAAGCGCCCTCGGCCGAAGAGGTCGACTGGGCCGCAGGCGACTACATGGCTGCGTTCGACCAAGCTGCCGCAGAGTGCCTCGAGTGCTTCCAGGCCGAAGGTGCCCTCGAAGCCGTAGTGCAGATGCCGTTCGGCGAAATGCCGGGCGCCGCCGTCATGGGTCTCGCCATGACCGACACGTTCCAGCACGGATGGGATCTCGCCAAGGCCACCGGCCAAAGCACCGATCTCAACCCACAGCTGGCCGCCGGCATCCTCCAGGCCTCGCAGCAGAACATCCAAGAAGCGTTCCGCGGCGAAGATGGCGTGGCCCCCTTCGGAGCAGAGCAGCAGTGCGCCGATGGCGCTTGCAACGCCGACCAGCTCGCTGCCTTCCTCGGCCGCACCGTCTGATCGTGCCAAGCACGCTCGGTTCCACCAGATCTCGGACTGAGCAACACCGAGCTGAGCAAAACTGAGCTGAGCAAAACTGAGTCGAGCTGAGCAAAACTGAGTTGAGCTGAGCAACGCTCTCAGCTCAACAAAAACACAGAGCTCAACCAGAAACACAGAGGGGTGTCCCAGCTGGGACACCCCTTCGTGATTTCTACACACAGCGTGCGATGTGTCCGCTCCCCTGCTCACACCCCGGATGGGCGGCAGGTTGAGAGTGCGGGCGGGTTAGACCCGCACTTCGGCCTTGCGGCGTCGATCTCGGCCAAAGAGCATGAGACCACTACCAACGAGCAAGATCAACAGACCGCTCAAGAAGATCACACCAGAGGTTGAACCGGTGAAGGCGATGATCGTCGACCGTCTGGTCACGGCAAGCACCGCAACGTCGTGGTCGTCTTCGTCGCCATTGGCGTTGGCGATCTCATCGTCAACGGCGGTTTCGCTGTCGATCGCATCT
>CALLGK010000219.1 GCA_938009905.1 uncultured Acidimicrobiales bacterium
AGGTAGCCGGTGTCGTCATGATTGTGCCGGGCCTTGTTGTAGAGCGCCTGGCCATCGTTGGGATCAGCGCCGGCCTCCAACAACATTCGGGCCAAGGCGAGATCGTCGGCGTGGGGGCTCTCGTCACGTTCGCCACCGCCAATCACACCCGTGAGGGCGGTGAACGGGGGAACGTTGCCGCGCCACAAGAAGCCCGAGTTTGCGTCTGCACCGGCGGCCAGCAGCACCCGCATGGTCTCGATCGGTGACCAATCGGCGTGGTCAACGGGCGAGCCATGGATGCGCGAGAAGCAGAGGTAGAGCAAGGGTGGCCATCGGTTTGGTCCGCCCTCTCTGGTCGCCGCGTCTGGGTCCGCCTCAAGTGCTGCGGCCACGCCGGCGGCATCTCCCACGGCCGCCATCGTGAAGATCGACGCCGTCGCCACGTCAGGATGGGTGACCAGAAACTCCTGGGCCTTCGCCTCTCGCTCTCGTGGATTGTTCTCGTAGTCGTGATGAGCGAGACGCAAGAAGGCATCGGCCACCTCGTGCGATGACGAAGCTGGCCGGTCGGGGGATCGCGTGACATCGCTAACCGCGTCAATGTGGGCTCGGAGTTTGGGCCAACTCTCGAAGTCGTACAGCCTGGCCACCATGAGTTGGGCGTCGCTGAGCTTCAAGTCGGCAGCGTCGCTGGCCGCAACTTCTTGGCCGGCGAACCGAGGATGAAACTCGGCGACCACGTCGAGTGCGCCCTGGTCGCCCTCGGCAAGCAGTTGCTTGAGCAGCTTGGCTTGCGCCTTGAGATGCTCGAGATCGGGGTCGTTGGGAAGCGGAATTGAAGGCACGTTGGCCCCTTTCGATTGTGCCGGTGGTTTGCATCAACGGACTCGAAAGAGGTGTCCGTGGGTGTGTTGCTGGCACCGAATGAACGGTGCGATAGCGATAACGGGTGGGCTTTGCCCTTTCCGCAAACTGGTGGCCGCCCGAGCCGGCCACAAACCAACGTACCGGTCGAGTCAGCTGTGGTCGACCTCAAGCACGATCTTGCCGACGAAGTCCTTGGTGAGGAACTTCGCTTGCGCGGCGTTGATCTCGTGCAACGGGAACGTGGCGGCGACGGCCGGTTGAATCTCACCGGCTTCGATGTAGCTGATGAGGTTCTCGAACACCTCCCGCTCTTGGAAGGTACAGCCGTAGAAGGTGAGGTCTTTGAGGTAGAGGTCGCGCACGTCGAGGTCGACGATCGGCCCGGCGATCGCCCCGGCTACCGCGTATCGGCCACCTGGCTTGAGCACATTGATGAGCGAGCCGAACGCAGGGCCAGCCACTAGATCAACGACGACGTCGACGGAGTCCGATCCAAGCTCGGCCACGAGGTCGGCGTTTCTGTCGATCACTCGATCGGCGCCAAGATTCCGAACGGCGTCGGCCTTGGCTGCACCAGACACCGCAATCACGTGCGCCCCTCGGCGCTTGGCCAGCTGGACGGCGGCTGAGCCAACGCCGCCAGAGGCTCCGGTGATCAGGACGGTCTCTGCGCCGAGGTTGGCTCGGTGGAGCATGCCTTCTGCTGTTGAGTACGCACACGGGATCGACGCCAATTCGATGTCGGTCCAGTCGCAGGCCACGGCGAGCGCTTCGGTCGAACGAGCCACGGCGTACTGGGCGAAGCCGCCATCCATCTCCGAACCGAAGACGACAGTTGCGCTTGGCTCGTCGCTTGTCGGGTGCTCCTGCATGGTTCGTGTGAGCACGCGCTCGCCGAGGCGGTCGGCCGAGACACCATCGCCAATGGCCACGATGCGGCCGCAGGCATCGGCACCTTGAATGCGGGGGAACTCGAGTGGGGTGCCGCCCCAACTCGCATCATCGTCCACCTCGCCGCTGTCGGAGTTCGATGCCGAGGCATCGTCGGTCGAGCCGTCAACGGTCTTGGAATACCAGCCGATGCGCGTGTTGATATCGGTGTTGTTCACGCCCGCTGCTGTGACTTTGATGAGCACGTGGCCTGGCTCGACCGCGGGCACGAGTACATCGGTTCGGAACTCGAGCATCTCGGGGCCGCCGTTGCCGTTGAGCAGAACGGCAGCCATGGTCGCCGGCAGATTGTCTTGGCTGGTTGAGGTCACGGGCTCAATGTGCCCCGGCACCTGCCATCAGCAATCCGACTTCTTCACGCGTGGCGTCGGCGGCCGGAATGACCGCAACGATGCGGCCTTCGTAGATCACGGCGATGCGGTCGGCCAGGCTAAAGATCTCGTCGAGCTCGGCTGACACGACAAGCACGGCCGCGCCACGGTCTCGCTCGGCGACTAGTTGCTGATGGATGAACTCGATCGAGCCAACGTCGACGCCCCGTGTTGGTTGCGAGGCGATCACGAGTTCGTTGCTTGAGCTGAGTTCGCGAGCAACGATGACCTTCTGTTTGTTGCCGCCCGAGAGTGACTTGACTGGGGTCTGGATGCTGGGTGTCGCCACGTCGTAGCGAGCCACGAGGTCTTCGGCGTTTCTATTGATGACGCCGAACTGCCGTCTGCCGCCCTTGGCCATGCCGCCCTCGAAGTACCGGTTCAGCACCAGGTTGTCGGCAATGGAATACACGCCGACGAGGCCGTCCTTCTCACGGTCTTCAGGAATATGGGCGACACCCATCGATGCGACGCTGCGAGGCGATGCGCCGGTTGCGTTATGCCCAAGGATGGAAACGTGGCCATCCTGGACGGGTCGAATGCCGGTGATGGCTTCGATGAGCTCGCGTTGTCCGTTGCCTTCAACGCCAGCAACGCCCAAGATCTCGTAGCGGCGGACGGTCAGATCGAGCCCGTCGACCGCCATCTGACCACGGTCATCGCGCACCCGCAGGTTGGCCACCTCAAGCACCGTGTCGCCTGGCGTGGCGTCGTCCTTTTCGATCTGCAGCACCACAGAACGGCCAACCATGAGCTCGGCCAGACTCTCTTGCGTTGCCCCTTCTGTGACCGCAGCGCCGACCATCTTGCCGTCTCGCATCACGGCGACTCGATCGGTTGCGGCAAGAACTTCGCGGAGCTTGTGCGTGATGAAAATGATGGCCACGCCCGAGTCGGCGAGCTCTCGCATGACCTGCAGAAGTTCGTCTGTTTCTTGCGGGGTCAACACCGCCGTTGGCTCGTCGAGGATCAGGATCTCGGCCCCTCGATACAGCGCCTTCAGAATCTCGACTCGTTGCTGGATGCCGACGGGCAGGTCTTCGACAACGGCGTCCGGATCGACGTCGAGGCCAAACCGTTCGCTGAGATCGCGAACGTCGTCTGCCGCCTTCTTTGTGTCGATGAACAAGCCACGGCGAGGCTCAGCCCCGAGCACAATGTTTTCAGCGACGGTCAGCGGTCCGACCAGTTGGAAGTGCTGATGGACCATGCCCATGCCCTGATCAATGGCGTCGCCAGGATCACTGATGTTGGCAGGCTGTCCGTTGAGAAACACCTCGCCATCGTCTGGGTCGTAGACGCCGAAGAGCATCTTCACGAGTGTCGACTTGCCGGCACCGTTTTCACCGAGCAAGCCGAGAATTTCGCCCCGATGCAGGGTGAGATCGACGGCGTCTGCGGCCAACACGCCGGGGAAGCGTTTGGTGAGCCCTTTGGCCTCGATGACAGGTGATCCGGTGTCGGTCATGATCAGCCCTTCTCGTATGGCTGGCCGGCGGCTGCCGGTGGCCGGGCGGCGAGGCCAGCGACGGCGAGAACGACAACGGTCAGCAGGTACGGGATCATGCCGAAGAATTGCGGTGGGATGTCGAGCGCTTGGCGGAACTGCAACTGACTCTGCAGTCCGTTGAAGAAGCCGAACAGCAATGCGGCTCCCAATACGCCGAACGGTCGATAGCGACCAAAGAGCATCACGGCCAGCGAGATGAAGCCGATGCCGTTTGTCATGCCTCGGTTGAACACCGACGCAGACTGAATCAAGAGCATGCCGGCAATCCCGGCGAGGGCTCCGCCGATCATCATGTTGCGATAGCGCAGGCTGCTTACGCTCACACCGACAGTGTCGACTGCGCCAGGGTGCTCGCCGACGGCTCGGGTTCGCAGTCCCCAGTTGGTCCGATAGAGCGCGATGTGCACGAGCACGACGATGACGAACGCCAGGTAGGTGAGCGGCCCCTGACTGAACCCCTTCCCGACGATCGGCAGATCGGACAGTCCGGGGATGGTCCACTGCGGGTATCCGGCTTGGGTACGCCCTTGGATGTAGGCGTAGCTGGTGAAGCCAGCAGCGAAGATGTTGACGACGGTGCCCGCGATGATTTGGTCCATCTTCAACGTGACGGCACACCAGGCCATGAAGGCACCAACAAGTGCTGCGGCGATCATGCCGGCCCCGATGCCAAGAAGAATCGACACAAGCGTGCCAGCAGAAGCGGTGTAGCTCGAGGCCATGAAGCCGGCGAAGGCGGCGATGAGCATCTGACCTTCAATACCGATATTGACGATGCCTGATCGCTCGCTGATGAGACCGCAGAGTCCGCCAAGAATCAGTGGTGCGCTCGCTCGGATCGTCCGCCCAAACACGGCTTCTGTGTCGCCAGACTTCCAGCTCCATGCGGCGATCAGGAGGCCAACGACCACCGCCGCGATGAGCCAGGGCGTGATGTTGAACGTCGATCGACTCGACGTTGTGGGCCGAGCAGGTGTTGCTACCGCCATCTCACGCCCCCCAACCGGCGGAGATGCTCAGCCCGCTGTCGTCGTCGGCGCTGCGCATTCTTGCGATGGC
>CALLGK010000220.1 GCA_938009905.1 uncultured Acidimicrobiales bacterium
CCGCAAACCACCATTGCCCTGCAGAAGCGGTTGAAGTCGGCAGGCATGTCGCTCCGCAACGTGCACACCGTGGTGGTCACCCATTCGCATCCTGATCACTTTGGTCAGGCCGGCTTGCTGCGCCGCGTCGCCGGGGCCGAGGTTGTCACGCACAAGAACTTTCGAACCTTTCTCGACCCTGTCGCCGAAGACGACGACGTCGATCTGGATGCCACGCCAACGACCACGGTCGAGCGGGCCGAACGGTCGGAGTGGGACGAAAAGGCCATGGTGGATGCGGCCCGCGACCAACCTGTCGACCATGGGCCACTGTCACCCCACACGCCGTGGGGTGGCTCGCCATACATGATTCCAAAGCGTCGGCAGATCAAATACCGGATCATGCAGATCACCGCTGGCCGACTCATTCCGACACCAGCGCCCACCAAGCGAGTGATCGACGCAGAGGTGCTCGTGCTTGGCGGTCGAGAGTGGGTGGCCGTGCATACGCCTGGCCACACCACCGATCACCTCTGTCTGTACGACCCTGCATCGAAGGTGATGGTCAGCGGCGATCACGTGCTGCCAACGATTACGCCACACATCTCGGGCATGGGGCTGACCGCCGATCCGCTTGCACAGTTCTTCGACAGCCTCGACCGCATGGAGACGTTCGCCGAGGTTGAGTCCGTGCTGCCGGCCCACGGACTCGACTTTGCCGATCTGCCGGGCCGAGCAGCCGACATCAAGCGCCATCACTACGAGCGACTCGACACGCTGCGTGAGGCGTCAGACGAGATCGGGAAGGGCACCGTGAGTGACTACATGCGCTCGCTCTTCGCCGAGCGGTCGTGGGGTCCGATGGCCGAGAGCGAGACCTACGCCCACCTCGAGCACCTTCGTCTTGCCGGCGAAGCAGAAGCCGACGGTTCCGGCCCCCAACTCGAATACACCTTCCAGTGACTGGATTGGTGTGTTGAGCAGGCCAGTTGCGACCGTCTCAGCACACCAATCCCAAAATATTGATGAGACAACACGCAGCCGCGCTGGTTGGTCACGCTCCGTGCAGATAGTGTGCCAAGTGGGCATAGCGAGTGGAGGCAAACCCGTGAAATCTCAAGTTTGTGCTGACCGTCCGCCGGTCAGCAATCCCGAGCGTTCCTTGGCGGGAACCAGGTCGAATCGAAACAGTGCGCGTCAGCGCGCGGTTTTCGCTCGAGCAATCGCTGCAGTCGCGCTGCTAGGTGCAACCCTCTTTGGGTTCGCTGGCGCGGCTTCGGCTAGTTCGGCAGCAGGCACGTGTGTCACCGTCGAGTTTGGTGGCAACACCGGCACGGCGAACGCCAACTTGCTTGATTCGGCCTTTCCGGTGACACCGCAGGTCGCCATCGACCTGCCAGCTGGCGATGTCACCATTCCTGAAGCTGTCTCAACCGACAGCTACCCATCCAGGGTCGACGTCGTGCAGACGTCCGAGATCTGGGTGGTCGAATTCATCGGTGCCGATGGCAGCATTGTCGGCACCTCAGCCCAAACCACAGACGTTCCAGACAACGTCGAGTTCGGCGAGTGGACCGGGCCGCTCGGCACCGTCACCTTGTCGGCTCCCGCCGTTGCGATACAGGCTGCGCACCGGCCAGACGTCACAGACGACCCAGGACCCAACTCGGTTCGGGCGAGTGAAGTGACGATCTGCACCGTGCCGTCGGTCTGTCCAACCAACGCAGACGGCACACCGGTTGATCCGGACGACCCCACGTGTCCTGACACACCAGCGTGTGAAGTTGACGCAGACGGCATGCCGGTTGACCCGGCCGACCCAGACTGCGTCGACCAGGGCGGCACGTGCGAACTGAATGCAGACGGCACACCGGTCGATCCAACCGCTCCGGGCTGCCCAGACGCACCGGCACCAGCACCCGAGTGCCCAACCAACGCAGACGGCACCCCGGTCGACCCAACCGCACCAGGTTGCCCAGACGCACCAACGCCACCACCAGCACCCGCACCCGAGTGCCCGCGTGACGACAGTGGCCAGATCATCGATCCGCTCGCTCCTGGTTGTGATGACCAGCCGCTGGCGCCTGCTCCACCGCAACAGCCAACTCAGACGCCAACGCAGACGCCTACGCAGGACCCAGCTCCCGCTCAGCCAACGCTGCCGGTGACCGGCGCAGAGACATCGGTGTTCCTCTACACCGGTATGTGGCTGCTCGCCGCAGGCACCACGCTTGTGATGTTTGTGAACGGCCGCAAATCAGCACTGCGCTGAGCCAAATCGCTGCCACAATGGCGATCTGACTGAGATCGCCCCATTCGCTGTCGAAGCGGTCGGACTGACCAAACGGTTCGGCAGCTTCGTCGCGGTCGACCACATCGACTTCAGCGTCGACCCTGGCGAAACCTTCGGGCTGCTGGGGCCAAACGGGGCAGGCAAGAGCTCCACCATGAAGATGGTGAGCACCGTGAGTCCGCTCACCGAGGGCACGCTGTCGATCTTTGGCCGATTGCCAGAACGAGACGGGCGCGAGATTCGCCAGCGCATGGGCGTCGTACCCCAGGAAGACAATCTCGATCAGGAGTTGACGGTCAAAGAGAACCTGGTGATCTACGCCCGCTACTTCGGCTTGAGCTGGTCAGATGCCAAGGCCCGGGCCGACGAACTGCTTGAGTTCGCCAAGCTCACCGATCGGGCTGACGCCAAGGTCGACCCGCTGTCCGGTGGCATGAAGAGGCGGCTCACCATTGCTCGATCACTCGTGAACGACCCAGAGCTGGTGTTGCTCGACGAGCCAACCACCGGGCTCGATCCACAAGCCCGTCACCTGTTGTGGGAGCGGCTCTATCGCCTCAAAGAGCAGGGCGTCACGCTGCTGCTCACCACCCATTACATGGACGAGGCCGAGCAACTTTCTGATCGGTTGCTGGTGATGGACGAGGGGAAGATTGTGGCCGTCGGCTCCCCCACCGAGCTGATCGCCCAGCACGTCACCAAAGAGGTGCTTGAGCTTCGGTTCACCGACGGAACGCCAGACGCGCTTCACACGCTTGCTCACAGAACCGAGCAGCTGCCAGACCGCGTGCTTGTCTACGTCGGCGACGGTGACGCTGCGCTGGCCCACATGTACAACGAAGGCATCAGCCCCACCGGCAGCCTCATCCGCCGATCGACGCTCGAAGACGTCTTTCTGGCGCTCACCGGTCGGTCGCTCAACGAATGACCGCGCACGTTCGAAGCGCACCTGTCATCCCCTCGGGGCGGGCCTCGCTGTGGCACTTCCTCGAGCATCAGTTTTCGCGGTACCGCACCACCTGGCGGCCCACGATCGTGAGCGGGCTCGTCTCGCCGGTGCTCTTCTTGCTCACCATCGGCTTCGGCCTCGGCTCGCAGATCGAAGACACCTCAACGCTCGGCACAAACGACTACGCGGCCTACGTCGGCCCCGGTGTGTTGGCAGCCGTCGCCATGTTGCAGGGCGGATCGCTCGGGCTCTGGCCCACGCTGGGTGCACTGAAGTGGGAGGGGACATACGAGGCGGTGTTGTCGACACCGCTCACCGCACCCGAGCTCGCCACAGGACACATTCTCTGGATCGGTTTCCGCATCGTCGTTGGCTCCACGCTCTACGTGATTGTCTTGACCCTCTTTGGCCTGGTCGAGAGTCCGCTCGCCGTGCTCGCCCCGTTGGTTGCTGGCTTGGTCGCCATGTCGTTCACCGCACCTGTCAGCGCGTTCTCGGCCAGCCGAGAGTCCGACGAGGGGTTCTCGCTCATCAGCCGGTTGATCTTTACGCCTCTGTTTCTTTTCTCTGGTGCGTTCTTCCCCGTGTCGCAGCTCCCCGTTGCTGTGTCGTGGATCAGCAGGGTCACGCCGGTTTGGCATGGCGTCGAACTGTGCCGCCACCTCATCAACGGCGAGATGCAACCGCTTGACGATCTCGCACACATCGCCGTGATCGTGTTGTGGATCGTGGCCGGTTGGCTCGCCGCCCGCCGCACGTTCAGCAACAGGTTGTCGGCATGATCGCGCTGCTCAACCTGACGCAGGGCCGTGGCGGCCCAGGTTCGGCCAGCCGCTTCCCAGCCCGCCATGTGTTCGAACGCAACGTGCTGTCGTATCGGCGGCTGTGGCTCGTGTTTGTTGCTGGCTTCATCGAACCGGTCTTCTACCTTCTTGGGCTCGGCGTTGGCCTTGGCCAGCTGGTTGGCGAGGTGAGCGTTGCCGGCACATCGGTCGAATACGCAGCATTCGTGGCGCCCGGTCTCATCGCCGCATCGGCCATGAACGCGGCCGTCTTCGACTCGACGTTCAACTTCTTCTACAAACTCAAATACGCGAAGACCTTCGACGCCATGTTGGTCACGCCGCTACGCCTGGGCGACGTCGTCAGCGGCGAAGTTGCCTGGTCGATGACCCGGTCCGGCATCTACGCCACGATCTTCCTCGCCATCGCCACACTCCTCGGATTGATCGAGAGCTGGTGGTCGTTGCTCACGATTCCGGCTGCCCTGCTCATCGGCATCGCCTTTTCGGCCGTCGGCACCGCGCTCACCTCGTTCATGCGTTCATGGCACGACTTCGACTACATCCAACTCGGGCTGCAGCCACTGTTCTTGGCCTCCACCACGTTTTTCCCACTGTCGGTGTATCCCGAGTGGTCGCGCCCCATCGTGCAAGCAACGCCGCTCTATCACGGCGTCACGCTCTGTCGGAATCTGGCCTTTGGTGCTCAGTCGCTAGGCGATCTGTGGCATGTCGCCTACTTCGTGGCGATGGCTGGGCTTGGGGTTGCGTTCACCAAGGGCCGACTTCGCAGTCTGTTGATGGACTGATCGTTCACGGTCTGAGACTCGCCTTGGGTAGCGTGAGTCCATGGCTGATTTCGACTTCACCGATCTGCTTCCTCTTGGCGAGGACACCACGCCCTACCGGAAGCTCACCAGCGACGGCGTCGAGGTCGTTGATCTCGGCGGCACCGAGTTTCTGAAGGTCTCGAACGAGGCCATTCAGCTGCTCACGTCAACGGCGATCCGCGAGATCTCGCACCTGCTCCGACCCGGCCATTTGCAGCAGCTGGCAAACATCCTCGACGACCCAGAGGCATCGGCCAACGACAAGTTCGTGGCTCGAGAGCTGCTGCAAAACGCCAACATCGCGTCCGGCTTTGTGCTGCCGGGATGCCAAGACACGGGCACCGCCATCGTGAAAGGCAAGAAGGGCCAGTTTGTCCTTACCGAGGGCGACGACAAGGAGCCCATCAGCCAAGGCATCTACGACACCTACCAGAACTCCAACCTGCGCTACTCGCAGATGGCGCCGCTCACCATGTGGGACGAGCAGAACACCAAGAACAACCTCCCGGCCGAGATCAAGCTCGAGGCCATCACCGGCTCGGCCTACAAGTTCATGTTCATGACCAAGGGTGGCGGGTCGGCCAACAAGAGCTATCTCTTCCAAGAGACGAAGGCTCTGCTCAACCCCACGAGCCTGCGAGCGTTCCTCAACGAGAAGCTTCGCCAGATCGGCACGTCGGCTTGCCCGCCCTATCACCTCGGTTTGGTGATTGGTGGCACATCAGCCGAGCTTGCTGTCGAAACTGCCAAGCTCGCCTCGACCCGCTATCTCGATTCGCTGCCAACCTCTGGTTCGGCCAGCGGCCACGGCTTCCGCGATCTCGAGATGGAAGCAGAAGTGCTGAAGCTCACGCAAGAATTCGGCATCGGTGCCCAGTTTGGAGGGAAGTACTTCTGTCACGACGTACGAGTGATCCGCCTTCCTCGCCACGGCGCGTCGCTGCCCGTTGGTCTCGCCGTGAGCTGCTCGGCTGATCGTCAGGCACTGGCCAAGATCACTGCCGAGGGCGTGTTCCTCGAACAGCTCGAGGCCGATCCGGCCAAGTATTTGCCAGAGGTTGCGGCGGACGATCTGAGCACCGAGGTCGTCAACATCGACCTCAACCAGCCCATGGACCAGATCCGGGCCGAACTTTCAAAGCACCCCTACAAGACTCGCCTGTCGCTCACCGGCACCCTTGTGGTCGGTCGAGACATCGCTCACGCCAAGATCAAGGAGCGTCTTGATGCTGGCGAAGAGATGCCGCAGTACCTGCGTGACCATCCCATTTACTACGCCGGCCCGGCCAAGACGCCAGCGGGATACGCCAGTGGCTCGTTCGGGCCCACAACGGCAGGCCGCATGGACAGCTACGTGTCGCAGTTTCAGGCTGCCGGTGGGTCGTTGGTCATGTTGGCGAAGGGCAACCGCAGCCAAGACGTGACCGACTCGTGCAAGCGCAACGGCGGCTTCTACCTCGGTTCGATCGGTGGGCCAGCGGCGCGGTTGGCCAAAGACTCCATCCGCAAGGTCGAGGTACTCGAATACCCCGAACTTGGGATGGAAGCCGTGTGGCGTATCGAAGTCGAGGACTTCCCCGCCTTCATCGTGATCGACGACAAGGGCAACGACTTCTACGCCGAGACCGCTCGCCCGGTCGATCTCAAGCTGTAGCGCTCTTACAGAGACTTAGAAGCCCTTGGCTGGAGGCAACACGCCAGCCAGCAGCACATCCCAATCGTCGATGCCACAGCCGTTGGCACGGTCGACCGTGGTGTTGATGGCTGGGCCGTCGACACCGTCGTAGGTTCCGGTGATGGTGGCGATGTCAGGACCGCCGTACTGTTCGGTGCACGTCTGATCGTCAGGCACACCGTCGAGCAGACGAGCTCGCACCGCTGGGTCTCCAAGACGGCTGCAGGCTGTCTGTTCGTTGATCTGTGCATCTCCGACGAGGGTTGCCGTGTCGCCCAGACATACGACCGAATACGTGATGTCATCCGCGTCTGGATGAGTGATGACCACCTCAATGGTGGCGAGTACACCGCCACCGAGCGGCCCCTCGGGCAACGTGTCGTCTGTCGTATCGCCGTCATCGGTGGTGTCGCCGTCATCGGTGTCGGGTTCCGGATTGATCTCTTCGTCTGGCGCGGGGTTGTCGACGGGTTCAGCGCTTCCGGTGGTGTCATCTGTCTGAGCACCGGCCGACACGTCGTCAGGATCTCCACCGCACGCAGCGAGCAAAAGGGCGAGCAGCACGCTGAGTATCAGCGTGCACGAAAGGGATTGTGGGCGTTTCATGACGACTCAGACGGTCCTTCCCCCACCCTGGTTCCCCACCTCACCACTTTTTCTCCCCGTTTCTTCCCGTTCTGGAGGCCGTAGACCACCGAAACGTGCTCTACGGCCTCCAGAACGGGGAAAACGTGGGGTGTGGAGGGCGTGAGCGTGTGGAAAGACGTTACGGGCCGAGGGTGAGGCCGCCGTCGACCACCATGACGTGACCCGTCGTGTACTTGTTGCGCACGAAGGCGAGGACGGCCTCGGCACAGTCGTCGGCGGTCGCCGAGCGAGGCACAGGGGCCCGCTTGGCCACTGCAGCGTGTTGGGCGTCCCAGCTTTCGGTCCACGGGGTGGCCACGAGGCCAGGGGCCACGGCGTTAAAGCGGGTTGGTCCGTAGCTCTTGGCCAGCAGCTCGGTCATTTGGTTGAGGGAGGCCTTGGCCATCGAATACGCCATTGACGACCCGACGGGCCGAACTCCCGCGATTGAGGTGATGGTGACAACGTTGCCGTCGTCTGAGTCGGCCAACAGTGGGATGGCGGCCTTGGTGAGCCACCACGTGCCAAACACATTCACCTCGAAGGTCTTCATGAAGATTTCGTCGGTGAGCTGGTCGAGCTGGTTGTGGGGCACCACGGTGGTCCACCCAGCGTTGTTGACCAGGATGTCGAGCTTGCCGTACTCGGCGATGGTGGCGTCAAGCAGCGCCTTGCCTTGGTCCTGATCGCTGATGTCGGCCTGCACGTAGATCGACGGGCCCGGGAGCGCGTTCGACACTGCCGTTCCTGCTTCGACTGACGACGAGGAGTTGACCACAACGGACGCACCGAGCGCAGAGAGCCGATGCGCAGTCGACTCGCCGATTCCCGATGACGAGCCGGTCACAACCGCGACCTTGCCTGCGAGTTCTTGGCTTGCATCAGCTGACGACATGACGGCTACTCCTTGGCAGGCGGGCGAACCGGCTGCGTGACGTTTTGTACCTGACCCCTAGGAGGGGGACGTGGCGTGGGCGGCGAGGACCATGGTCAGACAACGGGTCATCTTCTCGGCGTATGGCACGTGAAGAAACTCGTTGGGACCGTGGGCATTTGACTCTGGGCCGAGCACGCCCGTAATCACAAACTGAGCGGCCGGAAACTTCTCGCCGAGCATGCCCATGAACGGAATTGTGCCGCCCTCGCCATACAGCCGCATCGGCTTGCCAAACACGGTTTCACTTGCGTTGTTCAGCGCGTCGGCCAGCCACGGGTGCAGGTCGGGTGCGTGCCAGCCATTCGCTCGCTCCGGATGGCCAAGGGCAACCTTGGCTCCATAGGGAACGTCGGTCGTGAGAGTCTTTTCGAGCTCGGCAAACACCTCATCGGCTTCAGCCGTTGGCGGGATGCGAAGCGACAGCGTCAGCGTGGTATTGGGCCGCAACACATTGCCGGCCTTTGCGGTCGGAGGGAACCCGTCTGCGCCCGTCGTCGACAGCGATGCCCGCCAGGTCTTGTTCAGCAAGGCTTCTGTGACGTCGCCTGTCACCGGACCGGCACCCTCAACAAACGGCGGGCCCTCGAGGGCCGACTCACCAAGCTCGGCCGCAACAGCGCCAGCCTCGGCCACCCGATAGTCGGGGATGTCTACACGAGCGGTGTCGAGCAATACCTCGCCAGACGACGAGTCTTCGATGCGGTCGAGCAGGTTGCGGGCAATGCGGAACGTCGAGGGCACGACGCCACCGGCAGAACCCGAGTGCAAGCC
>CALLGK010000221.1 GCA_938009905.1 uncultured Acidimicrobiales bacterium
CTCCGGTATCCAAGTGCACTCGACCGACTTGGAGGCAGCTGAGAGCGCGCATGTCGTCGTCGGCCACCGTGGCGACACGCACTTCACGATCGAAGGCAAGAACACCGTCAACGGACGATCCAGCGTGAACGACATCGGTGCGAATACGGCACCGAACGGCCGGGCCGACATCCGCATCGTTGGCAACAGTGATCGCACGCTCACCGTGTATTGGCAGCTGCCCAACACCGGTTCACCGGCCAACGACAACTGGCAGCTCTATCGAGGTTCTGGCGACTTGCCGGGCCGGACGGCGTCCTTCGGCGAGTCTGTCTACATCGGCCTCATCACCTACGCGTTTGGCACAAGCAGCGTGCCGTTTGTCGGCACTGCAGACGGCATCGAGCTCGCAGGCGAATAGCGAGATCTACCCTGTTCGGGCGGCTGCCGTAGCGAAATAGGGGATCAATAGGGGACGCGACATCTCGACGCCGCTCCCCCACTGCTTCATGATGGAGCCCACAGCAGTGGCAACCGGAGGGAGCATGAGCGGTGACCCAACACGCATCTGATCCGGCGGACGAGATCAGAGCACCAAGCGAAGCTGACACAGCGATCGATTCGAACGCGCCCAACGTTGACCCCTCAAAAGATGACGGGTCGCCTGGCAACGGAAATCGCACCGCGGACGACCCGTTTGACCGAAAGCGGCTCGAGCGCCTGAGCGCGATCGCTGATCCGGCACATCCCGAAACCGATCCGCTCGCCGATGTTGACACCGCTGTCGTCTCGCCCGGCGACGGCGGCACGACCGGCCCTGACGACGTCATCGATCTTGATTGGGACATCGACCTCACGCTTGATGAGGATGTTGCGCCCGAATCCCCACCTCCGGCACCGCCAACGCCGCCGGCCATCGCCAACGACCCCCGAGAGAGCCCGGAAGCCGATACCGAAGTGGGCTAGTACGGACATTTGGGCCAGACTCAACAAGTGACGTCGACCCTCAACGCCCCAGGCGCCGATCATTCCCAGCTTCAGCGCCGCACACTCGGCGTGCTGTTTGGGTCTTCGATCCCAGCGCGAGCGGCGATGACATTGACCTTCACGGTCGCCGGTCTTGCCATCAAAGACATGCTCGACAGCGACCGATTGGCGGGGCTGTCGACGGTCGCCATCACCGTCGGCACGGCTGTCGCCTCAGGCTGGCTCAGCTCGCTCATGTTGCGCTCGGGCCGCAACCCCGGGATACGTACCGGCTACGCCGTTGCAACCGGCGGAGCACTCGTCGGTGCCCTTGGCATCGAACTTTCGAACATCTTCGTGTTCTTGGCTGGCCTGACCTTGTTTGGTGTCGGTCAGGGAGCCACGAATCTCTCGCGGTATGCCGCGGCCGACCTCGCCACCGAGGCAACACGAGCGAAGGCCATCAGCACCGTGGTGTTCGCATCGGCCTTTGGTGCTGTCTTCGGCCCGATGGCGACGGGATGGCTCGGTGGGCTTGCTGAATCGGCAGATCTCAACGAGCTCACCGGACCGGTGATTGGTTCGGCCGCCTTGTTCGCATTCGCCGGTCTCACAGTCTGGCTCTTCTTGCGGCCAGATCCGCTTGTGGTCATCGGTGGGCTCAACAACCAGCAGCCTGCCGACAAGCCGGCCGCCAATATGTCGATGAGCGAAGCCGCCGCAGTCGTATGGGCCGATCCCCTCGCCCGTCTTGCCGCCCTAGCGCTCGTGATTTCACAGGCCGTGATGGTGATGGTGATGGCTATGACCCCGCTTCACATGGATGCCCACGGGCACGACACCGGCTGGATCGGCCTTGTGATCTCGGCACACACTGCTGGCATGTTCCTCTTCGCCCCGATCGGAGGAACCGTGTCTGACCGCATCGGACGAGTTCCCACCATCCTGACTGGCGCCGGCATCCTCACCCTCGCCACGGTGATCACCGCCCTCGCCGGTGAGGCGCCCCGGGCGCTTATGTTCCCTGGACTCTTCCTGCTTGGCCTTGGTTGGAGCTTTGCCATGGTGGCCGGCTCCGCTCTTCTGACCGAGTCGGTTGCAACGTCAGATCGAGTTGCGGTGCAGGGTTCAGCCGACATTGCGACGTCGTTGGCCAGCGGCCTTGGGGCATTGGCGTCCGGCTTTGTCTTCGACATGGCGGGCTTTCACATCTTGTCGATGCTCGGCACGGCGTTTGCCGGACTCCTCGTTGTGCTCAGCTTCGTCAGGCTTCGCCTCGACGGCGGTGGACCTGGCGGACTAGCCGCGGCCTGAGGCCTTGCCGTCCCAGAAGTCGCTGACAACCCAGCGCATCACCTTGGGCACGACCTTGTAGTTGGCCGCAAGCTCGGCCACCGGCAACCCCTGACGAATGTCGTCCACAACCTCAGGTGATTCCGCGAGGAGCTTGTCTCGAGCTGCCACGTAACGCACGGCACGAGCAACAGTGCCCGGCGAGCATTCGTGGCGGCGGGCCGTCTCGGCTTGGGAGAATCCCGCGGCACGATCAGCAGCCAGACGGTCGTAGTCATACGACACACCACGGCTTGCCGTTTCCGGACGCTGACCTGGGCCAGGATCGTTCACTCGTGACGTGTCGATCGACTTCGCCAAGTCCCTATTGTCTCGAGCCTGGACGAGCTCGCCGTCGATCATGGCAAGCGCCCGTGTCATCAGCGCATCGTTCTCAACCCGCATGGCGGCTTCGGCAACCACGGTCCAGATGCGGTGAGCGATCTCGTGCTCGTTGGCATCGGATGCTCGTTCTGCACAGCGACGCACGTCGCCAAGGGTGAGGACGCCGTCCTCGCGGTCGAGCTCAATTTCGTAGTCGAGACTGCGACGGTCAATGCTTCCCTCGATCGATTCAAGGTGGAGCACTCCGCTATTGGCAAAGCTCGAAGTTGACTGGGCAGCCTCGTGGGCCGCTGCGTCATCTTCGCTCTCACGCAGTTTCTCATTTGCCATTGGCTCCCATCGGTCAAAAGGCCTACGAGTAAAGGTGGACGCAGCCCCAAAATTGGGGTGAAGGATCCTCGACTGTTTGGCTCCAGATTCGGAAACGGCTGCCGATGGATGCTCATGACCGACCAGTTCGTCGAATCGAGCCCTGACTGGCCGCGCCCCCCTACTCGCATTGAGGAGGTGGGCGTTCCGCATTCCATGGTCGAAGACCTCATCATGCGCAGGCTCGTGATCGAGCGTGTCACGACGGTGACATCAATCGCTCAGACGATCGGCGTGCGAGTCTCGATCTGTCAGGCCATCGTCGAGGAACTACGAGACCGCCATGCCCTCGAGTATCACGGCATGGAAGGCCGCGACTACCGAGTCGGTCTCACCGAGGCCGGCAGCCGAGTTGCCAATGAGCGCATGGCGGCGTGCTCGTACGCCTCCACCCTGCCTGTGTCACTCGCCGACTACACCCGCAACGTGTGGGCGCAGAAGGCCGAGCTCATGGTGAACCGCGAGAATATTCGCACCGCCTTCGGCGACTTGGTCGTCGCTGACGAAATGCTCGACCAACTCGGCCCCGCATTCATGAACGACGGCGCCATCTTCCTCTACGGGCCTCCCGGTACTGGTAAGACCAGCCTCGCCGAACGCATGATCCGCATCTACCAAGACAACATCTTGGTTCCCATCGCCGTTGAGGTTGATGGCCAGATCATCACGGTGTTCGACCCATCCGTTCACAAGCCCGTGCCCGAGCAGCCACCATCGCTCGACCCTCGCTGGGTGCTCGTGGAACGTCCGCTCATCATCGTCGGTGGTGAAATGACGATGAGCATGCTCGAACTCGACTTTGATGCGAACTCCGGTACGTACGTCGCACCGATTCAGATGCAGGCCAACAACGGCATCTTGGTGGTTGACGACTTCGGCCGTCAGAGCATGCGCCCCGACGAACTCCTCAACCGTTGGATCGTTCCGCTGTCTCGAAGCATCGACTTCTTGAAGCTCGCCAGCGGCACAAAGTTCACGGTGCCCTTCGAGCTCAAGCTCGTGGCTTCCACCAACCTCGACCCTCGCGACCTTGGCGACGACGCCTTCCTTCGTCGTCTGAAGAACAAGGTGTACGTCGGCGCCGTGACCGAGAACGCCTTCAACTGGATTCTTGTGCGCGTCGCTCAGGCATTCGGCATCGAAGTATCCGCCGAAGCCGCTGCTCACCTCCGCGGTGTCGCCATCGAGAACATCGGCGAGCTTCGCCCGTATGTCGCTGTCGACTTCTGCGAAATGATGAAGGGCATCGCGCTCTACGAGGGCATGCCTCAGGTGCTCGACCGCACCATGATCGATCGAGTGGCCGACGTCTACTTCCTTACCGAAGTGAACGCCTCCGGCCTCGGCATCGGTGTTGTCGGTGCCGAGCCGACACCTGCCGCCGCTCCAGCCGCGGTGCCCCCTGCTGCAGCTGCGCCAGCACCAAGCTCTGGTGGCCGCCCGGCACCGGCGCAGGCCGCACCGGCCTCACCATCGCGAGCTCCTGCTCCTGCACAACCGACCCCAGCGCCCGCTCGGGCTGCTGCACCGGCTCCCCAGCCAACACCGCAGCATCCAGCCGGCAGCTGAGCGCCGTCGCACACCTCCAATCGCCCCGACGAACGACTCTGAGTACACGAATGCACACGATTACCTGCCCGTGCTGTGGCATGACCGCCACCGGCACAGATGCCCGCCACCTCATCCCCGTGGCCACCGCTCCCGAGCTTCGACGCTGCCGCAACTGCGGCGACCTCATCGACTTGAGTGACGACGTGCCAACCAGCGCAGCCGAACCTCAGCCAACGGCTCTCTAATCTCGAGCGCTCGCGCGCACTACCAAATCGGAGCGCTCGCGCGCTCTGCGCTGAGTCGACTACGCTGGGCGTCATGACGGTCGCCATCAGCGCGAACCCGCCCGTCAAAGAACTGATCAGCGAGTTCTTTCTGGCGCGTCGCCCCAAGAAGCACTCCGAGCACACGCTCGCGGCCTATCAGCGCGACTTCACCAACATCATGCGGGCCCTAGCCCTGGTGCTCGACAAGCCCGAGGCCGAGATTCACATCGAAGATCTCCAGATCCGCATCCTGCGTCGAGCGTTTGCCGAGATCTCTCATCAGTCAGAGGCCACGATCGCTCGCACCTGGTCCACATGGAACCAGCTGTACACGTTTCTCGTCGCCGACGGAGTTGTCGCCGGCAATCCCATGGCGGCCATCGAAAAGCCACGTGTGCCAAAGAGCCGGCCAAAGGCCATCACAGGCGATGACAGCGTGCTCCTGTTGCTCGAGGTCGCAGCGAAAGGCCGACAAGGTGCTCGCAACCCATGGCCTGAGCGAGACCTCGCCGTCGTCGTTGTGTTGCTCACCTGTGGGCTACGCCTCGCCGAGGTGCTCGGCCTCACCCTTCGATCAATCGACGGTCCGGCTGGCGATCGGGTCATTGGTGTTCGAGGAAAAGGCAACAAAGAGCGCACCGTTCCGCTCGAGCCCGAGGTCGAGACGATCATCGACGCCTACATGGAGTCGCGACAACGACGGTTCCCCGGCCGGATCCCTCGTGATGCGGCCCTCTTCGTGGCCAACTCGGGCGAGCCCATGAAGCGTGGTGGGCTGCAATACCTCGTGGAGTCGCTCTATCGCGAGGCCGGGATCCGTACCCGCGTGCCACGTGGAGCCTTGGTGCACGCCCTCCGGCACACGTTTGCCACGAGCCTGGCCCGCAACGGTGCAACCGGCACAGAACTTCAACGCCTGCTCGGCCACGAGTCGCTGGCCACCACGCAGCGCTATGTCGATGCGAGCGCCCGCGAAGTGCGCGCCGCAGCACGATCAAACGAGGCGTATTCGGCCCTGCGTCAACTTTCCGCTCCGGACGACGCTGCGGATCCAAGCGACAACTGACACCTGCTCGTCCGAGCTGACAAACTGTTCGCACCGAAATGTTGGATTCGGAGCACTCTGCCCGGCACGCTTTCGGTCGCCTTCACCACGAACTACAGGGAGTACGGCCATGTCACGCAGGATCGACGTTGAACTCACGAGTGCTCGCGACGACGGGACATGGACGTGGAGGGCCAAGGGCGCCAAGCTGCCCAAGGGCGAATTCTCTGCCGGTCTCCTCTACGAAGGAGCCGAGGTCGGCGACATTTGCCGAGCCGAGGCCGAGTTCCTACTTGATGGCATTGAGATCATCGAGCTCTTCCCTCCCAAGAAGAAGAAGGAACGCACCGATCTCCTCGAGATGGTGTCGCGTCCTCTTCGTGACGACGAGCTCGTCACCGAAGTACGGGCCAAGAAGGGCCGTGGCGACCGTAAGGGTGGAGGCCGTGACCGCAAGGGTGGCGGTCGGCGCCGCGACGGTGGTCGTGGTGACGGACGCGGCGATGGCGGACGAGGCGAAGGCCGCGACCGCAAGCCACGCCGCGAACGTAGCGAACGGCGACCACGTCCCGATCCGATTCCAGAGCGCCCAAAGCCAAAGCGGCTTCGACCAAAGCGTGTGCACCGCGACGCCGTGATGGCCGAGATTCCGGTCGAGCACCGCCCTATTGCCGACCAGGTCCTCCAGGGTGGCATCCCCGCCGTCCGTTCCGCCATCGAAAAGCAGAACGCGGAGGCCAAGGCCGAAGGTAAGCCTGAGGTTCCTGTTACAACCGTTCTCGCCATCGCTGAGCCCCTCGTTGGGTCGCTGCGTACGGCTGAATGGCACGACAAGGCCGATGCAGCGATTGCCGATCTCGAGATGCTGGATCTTCGTGATCTCCGCTCTGTCGTAAGTGCGGCCGACGCATCAGCTCGTGACAACGAAACCCGTGCTCTCGCTGAGCAACTTAAAGAGGGACTCGCCGCCCGCATCGAATCCGACCACAACCAGTGGCTCGACGACATGCGTATTGCGCTGAAGGCCGGCCGCTCCGTGCGAGCCCTTCGCTTGAGCTCACGCCCGGTCAAGGCCGGAGAAGCACTACCACCAGAACTGTCTGCAGATCTCGTTGACGCAGCCAACAACGGGTTGAGCGCTGACACCACTCAGGAACGCTGGGCCACCGTGATCGACGCCATTGCGTTCTCGCCGATCCGATCGACCGTTGCGCCAACCGGCTATCCCAAGGAGCCAACGGAAGAGCTACTTGAGGCCGTGCGTCGTGTGGCCGATCGGGTTCCCCACATTGCGAGCCACTTCGGTGTCGATCCTGGAGAAGCTGCCGCTGCTCGCAAGCGTCGGCCTCGCCGCAAGCCTCGACCCAAGAAGGGCGGAGGCGACAAGCCAAAGCAAGATCGACCACGTCCCGGTGCCGAGAAGAAGAGCGACGACGCCGAGTCGACAGAAAACACCGAGACTCCAGAGAACGCCGAGACTCCCAACGACGCTGAGACATCCAACAACGCGGAAGGCTCGGCGCCAGCTGAGGAGACTCCCGCAACGGACGTAGCCGCTCCCGAGGAAGCACCAGCCGCCGAAGAGGCACCAGCCGCCGAAGAGGCACCAGCCGCCGAGGAAGCACCAGCCGCCGAGGAAGCACCAGCCGCCGAGGAAGCACCAGCCGCCGAAGAGAGCTGACATTTTCCGTCCGGCACGCTGGTGTTCTAGCGTGCGGCTATGTCTGATGACGTCGTTCTCTACGAGGCTGCAAATCACGTTGGCCTGATCACACTCAACCGACCAGAGGCACGCAACGCCGTCAACGGCGAGCTTGCCTCTGGTGTTGAAGCTGCGCTCGATCAGATCGAAAGCGACCCTGATGTCTGGATCGCCATCATCACGGGTAACGGTCCGTCGTTCTGTGCTGGCGCCGATCTCAAAGCTGTCGCATCGGGAAATGCTCGCGGTCTGAACACCGAGAAGGGTGGGTTCGCCGGCCTCGTGCATCGGGAACGAACGAAGCCGCTCATCGCTGCGTGCGACGGACCTGCGCTCGCTGGGGGCACCGAGATCGTGCTGTCATGCGACATGGTCGTGGCCTCCTCAGCCGCCCGCTTCGGTGTTCCCGAGGTCAAACGATCGCTCGTTGCTGCTGCCGGCGGGCTGTTCCGCCTCGAAAAGGTGCTCCCCCGCAACGTGGCGACCGAGCTCGTGCTCACCGGCGATCCGATCAGCGCCGAAGACGCCGCCCGGTACGGCATGGTCAACGTGCTGTGTGAGCCGGGTGAGGCGTTGGCGAAGGCGCAAGAGCTTGCGGCCCGCATCACGGTCAACGCGCCTCTGGCCGTTCGGGAGAGCCTTGGCGTGATGAGCGCAGCCAGAGGGCTCGACGACAAAGCAGCCTTCGATCTCTCCAACCAAGCGATTGGCCGCTTGGCCACGACGGACGACTTCGCCGAAGGACCAAGAGCGTTCATCGAAAAGCGCGCCCCCAACTGGCAGGGCCGCTGATCATCTCCAGCCCAACCTCACCCACCGTGGTGGCGGCGCCCCGTCAGTGGTACCGGCTCACCGTGGTGGCGGCGGTAGCCCTACTCGTCGGTTGTACCTCGTCGCCCGACGACGCCGCTCCGGCGACGACCGTCGAGGCAACCCAGCCCGCGTCGGGCGACGAAGCAGGCGAGGCCGGAACCTCAGCGGACGACAGCGCTTCAGACGCAAACAACACAGACAATGCGCAAGAGGGCGACAGCGCAGAAGAGGCAGACGGAGCCGACACCGACGCTGACCCCGCTCCCCTACGTCCGTACGACGACGAGGAGCCACCAGCCCCCTCAGACGAACCCACGACGTCGGTCTGGGTCACCCGTTCGATCATGACCGCAGATCTCATCGAAATCAGGTGGTCAGCACCAGAGGGTGCCGCTGAATATCACGTGCACCGCATGCCTCGCGACTCCGAGACTCGACCAGACGCAGCGGCCATGACGGAGGACAATCTCATCCACGTTGGCGAGGAGGCGAGCACCTACGCCGACGACACGGTCGTCGATGGAACCCGCTACTGGTACGGCGTCCGCGGCGTCGCTGCTGATGGCTCGGTGCTGTCTGCTGGTTGGCACAGAGCCGACGCGGTCACAGATGAGCAGCCACCGGATCCGGTCGGCAACCTCCAAGCCGAGCTCGTCGACGGCGAAGCGGTCGTCACCTGGACCGAACCCAACGACAACTATTCGATGTACGGCTACACGGTGGCCCGGGTGCTCGACGGCGGAGAGCCTGAAATCGTTGTGACCACGTGGGACCCGGATCAGACCTCGTTTATCGACGGCGACATCTCGGGCGCATCGCAGCTCAGCTACCAGATCTACGCCTTCGACTTCCACTGGAACGACTCGGCACCGGCCGAGGTGTCTGTCCAGTTGCCCTAGCGAACGACCCGCCTACAGCCGGTAGTGGACAGTGAGCAGCCGGGCCTTGAGTCCAAAGCTCTCGAAGAAGTTCTTCGTTGATCTGTCGCCTGGCAGGGCCTTGGAATCGATGCCGGCGCACCCGGCGGCTCGAGCCCACTCGATCACGTCGTTCATCATGGCTTCGCCGATCGCGACGCCACGGGCGTCCTCGTCAACAACAAAGTGCTCGAGCTTGGCGATCGTCGAATCGGGCAGCGTGTGCAACCTGGCGTGAGCCAGTCCGAAGATCACACCATCGAATTCGCCGACAACAACGAGGGCATCATCGCTCGACACTGCAGTGCGGAGGCGTTCGCTGAGCGGGGCCTCAAGCGCCTCGTGGTCGAGCAGAAGTTGGCCACCGCGGGCATCGCCGATGGTTGCACTGTGCGTCTCGACGATGCGAACGAGCGCATCTACGTCGTCTGCAGTTGCAACCCGAGCGGCCTCGAACACGTCAGTCGAGGCGGTCGAGCTTCGCCAGAATCGTCTTGCGCTTGCGATTTGCGAGCTCGTGCTTCTTGATTCGCTTGCGCTGGTCAGCGTTGAGATCGTCGAGCAGCGGCACGATCTCGCGAGCAGTGAGGTCGTCGTAGCGAGCGATCGGCAATCTGGTCGACTTCTTCTTTGCCGCTGGCTTCTTCGCTGACTTCTCGGCCTTCTTCGACCCGGCCTTCGCCTTCGGTGCTGCCTTGGCCTTAGGCGCAGCCTTCGTCTTTGATGTCGCCTTCTTCTTTGGCGCTTCGGCCTTCGCTTCGTTGGGCTCAGCTACCTCAGCACCGTCAGCGGGAGCGGCGACGTCAACGTCGATGACATCAGCTGGTGTTGGAGGCGGTGGCGTGTTGGCGTCTGGCGCCAGACCAAGCAGTGCTCCGAACTCGGTGATGCCTTTGGCAAGGGTCCCGGCAGCTTCAAGGAGCGCACCATCAACCGACTTCTGACCTTGCTTTGCGGCCATCTGGCCCATGACCTTGGCCAGCTGTACTTGGCTCTTGCCTCGCTTGACGAGTTGGGGCAAGACCTCGCCGTATTCGTAGATCAGTCCGACAGGCGCATACACCAGAAGGTCGACGAGCTGGTCGGCTTGGGACTTGTCGTCCGAACCCTTTGAGCTCGTTGTGTCTGCGTTGTCGGTCATAGTTAGTTAAGGGGTTGGTGGTTCTCGACGCCATCGCCCATCGGGCATGGGACGTCGGCCTGGGATTGGTTCACCACAAGGAAGCACTTCGAGCAGACGAATTCGTTCTTCTGCTTGGCTGCCACCTTGCCCGGCGCATCCTTGGCGTCTTCTTCGTCTTCGTCCTCGTCGTCGTCTGCGGTTGCCATCCGAACCTTGAGCATCTCTTCGAGATCTGCTTCAACGTCGTCTGGGTCGGCTTCGTCGTCGTCATCGTCGTCGTCATCGACCTTGCGAGCCTTGGGGCGAGACTCTTCGTCTTCGTCCTCGTCGTCATCATCGTCGACGACGATCTCGTCGTCGGCCTCGAACTCGGCGTCGATGTCTCCATCGATATCGACATCGGGATCGATCTCTTCATCGAGATCTTCCTCGTCGATGTCTTCTTCGGTCTCTTCTACTTCTTCGATGTCGTCGTCACTCATTGCACTGACCTCTCCGCGGCACGGCTTACCCGAACTTGGGAACACCCGCCATCTGCCGGGGTTTTCGGTGATTTGTCGATCGAGGCGGACTCTACACACTCGTTGGCCGACATGGTGTTACCCAACACCACAAAGTCGGCTGACGTTCCCGACACACCAAATTTGCGTCCCTGCGTCATCAAGCGAATTCGCTTGAGCGGTGTCAGCTACCTACCCGAACGAAGAACTGCCGGTGAGCTTTCACGCTCGCCACATATCCCTCTGTTGAGTCGGCCCACTCGTCTCGAATGGTGGCTCCCGGGCCCTGGTAGTACCCCGCCAGTGCGAGGTCGGTTGTGCCCAGATAGTCGGTGAGCCAGCGCAGATAACGAGCGCTCATGCGGATGTTTTGGTGCGGATTCTTGGCTTTGAGACTCTTGTCACCGATGACGTCTTTGGCCAACCATTTCTCGGTGTCCGGCATGATCTGACCAACTCCGTATGCCCCTGAGGACGACACAGCGTCAGCTCGCCATCCTGACTC
>CALLGK010000222.1 GCA_938009905.1 uncultured Acidimicrobiales bacterium
GCCGCGTTTGTGGCGGGCCTCCTGACCCTCACTGCATGTGGAGGCAACGGTTCGCTGGCAGACGGCTCGGCTGAGTGGGATTTCTCCCAAGAGCAGTCGGCTCAAGCGGTCATCGATGATCTCGAGGCCCTCGAAGGCACAAGCGGAACAGTTCGCATCGTGCTCGACGAGCAAACCTCGTTCACCATCACGGCCGACAAGATCAGCCCCACCATCGCTGGTTCGGGCGACGACGCCATCCTGCGCGGCATCAGCTTCTCAAACCCTGGTTCAACGGAAGACGAGGCCGACGCCACGCTTGCCGGATGGGCCGAGATCACTGGCTTCAACTACGACGCCGATGGCGCGGCCACCTACTTCGAGCGCCGCAGCAACAGCGGTCGTGGCTTCACGGTTGGCAGCACAAACAACACCGGGATGATCGAGTCGCTCGCCCTCGAACCCATCGACTTGATGGCACCGGGCGAGAAGACGTTTGAGTACTACCTGCTGGTCGACGATCGCCGTCAGTCCGGTGCTGGCCTCACGCCGACCCTCACGATCTGGTTTCCGCTCAACAACGGCGCATAGAGACGCGACCGGCTTCTCGGTTCTACGAAGCCGGTGGCTGCTTGGGCTTGTTGCCCGCAGGCTTCCCGCCGCTCTTTGGTGAGCGACTCGGAGGCTTGCCGCTACCCGGCGGGGCTGGCGGCTTAGGGAACGTTGGCTTGTTGTCGCGTCGATAACGAGCGGGCGGAGACGGCGGAGCCGCTTTGCGCTTCTGCGCTGGCGCCTTCGCAGCTTGCTTCTGAGCTGCCGGCTTCTTGCCGGCTGATTTCTTCGCAGCCTGCTGTGAGCCAGATGCCTTTGGCTTCGAGGCACGTTTCTTCGTTGCCTTCTTGGCGTTGGATGCGGCCTTGATTGGATCGCGGGTAGCCCCGGCAGACGGCGGTGCGGCGGGTGTTGGCGGTCGCGGCGTCGGCGGACGAGGTGGCACCGACTTGCCCACCTTGGAGTTCGCAGCACGCGTCCGTCGCTTTGAGGCTTCTGACGCCAACAGGTCGATCGCCCGAGCAGCCAGAGGTTCCTGCATGCTCAATGCGTCGGCCACACGCTCGATCGCGCTGATCATGGCTGCGGCGGCCGCCGGGTCCGTCGCGTTGTCTGGCACCTCGACGTTGACTTCGATCGGCGGAATCTCGATGGGTGGAATGACCACGGGTGGCATCTCGATCGGAGGCATCACGATCTGCGGCGGCGGCGGTGGCGCCACTGGCTCGACCTCGACCTCTTCCTCAACCTCGACCGGCGGCGGAGGTGGGGCTGATGCCGCAGCGAGGGCCGGGTTCTCCAAAGCTTCGGCCACGTTTTCGATCGCAGCCACAACCCGGGTGGCTGGGTCGCGTTCGTCGCCGCCAAGGCGCTGCTGTCGACGGAACGTGAGCAAGATGTCATCCCAACGAGCACGCTGCTCGTCGGTCATCGTGCCGCGCATCTCGGCCAGCTTCAGCAGGTTCGACTCAGCAGCGCCGGTGAGGGCTTGCGACTCAGCGGTGTAGTGCTCGTCGATGATGCGATCGACCTCTTCTGAGGTCATGGCTGGCAGGAGCTTGGATGCCATGCGGGCCATGTTTCGATAGGAGCCCTGCAGCAAGAAGGGAGGCTCGGTCCGGTAGGCGTCAGCGCTGGCGGCCGACGCGATGTATTGCCGGTTCACCGTGAGCACCACGTCTTGCACCTGCCGCAGGTGACGCAACACCGCAACGATCTCGTTGGCCTCGGCAGACGAGTAGCTCTGCTTGAGCGATGACTCGTCGAGAGGCTCACCGTCAGCTGCCCTGAAGAACCGTTCGAGGTCGCCAGGGTCGGTTCCCACGAGCGGGGCCAGCACGGGGTTTGAGCTCAGCGCGTTCTCGAGATAGCTGCGGGCGAACAGATCGGCGTTGCCTTCGAGCACGTCACCCAAGTTGTAGGTGTCGGCGCGGTTGGCGAGCATGTCTGGCACTCGGAACCGCTCACCGGACTCGGTGTAGGGGTTGCCGGCCATCACCACGGCGAAGCGCTTGCCTCGCAGGTCGAACGAGGTCGACTCGCCGTTCCACACACCTTCGACTCGTCGCTGGGCGTCGCACAGTGCGATGAAGCGCTGCAGGAACTCGGCGTTGGTGTGCTGGATGTCGTCGAGGTAGAGGATGACGTTTGTGCCGACGGCGAACGACAGGTTGATGCGCTCGATTTCTCGTGCCGCCGTGGCGCTCGGTGCTTGACCGGGGTCGAGCGAGGTGACGTCGTGACCCAGGCCAGGGCCGGACACCTTCACGAGTGCCATGCCGAGTCGGTCGGCTAGGTATTCGACAAGGAGCGTCTTGCCGTAACCAGGAGGCGACAGCAGCATGAGCAGTCCAGACCGTGCACCGGTGCGGTCGTCGACGGTGCCGATCTGGCGAGACAAGTTGTCGCCGATAAGCGGCAGGTACACCTGGTCGATCAGCTGATTGCGAACAAAGCCCTCGGGCACTCGCGGTTCGAGTTCGTCGACCCGCAGCGTGTTCTTCACGTCGGTCAGCGCATCTCGTCGAGCAGCGGCGAATGCCCGATGAGCGGGCAAGGTCGCCATCCGGTGATGGTCGACCGTTTCGAGAAGCGCATCGACTTGGCTCGTGATCGTGCCGCTCTCAAAGGTTTGGTGGCGCCCGATGAGACCGCTGACCGACACCGCGAGGTCAACCTCGATGGTGCGGCGCTCAAGGTCAGGAGTGACGAGGGCCGCGACCACTTCGTCAACCAGATGCCGCTCGACCTCGCGCACTTCGCGGCTGACGTAGTCGGTGAGCACGGTGGTGACGCCAATGAGGTCGTCGTCCATCCCGTCAACCAGCGCACGTACGTCTGGCGATGCTGCGAACCGGTCGGCGAGTTCGCCAGCCGCTCTCGTCCGAGCGAA
>CALLGK010000223.1 GCA_938009905.1 uncultured Acidimicrobiales bacterium
GCGCCTGAACGGCCGCCCGTCGCGGCAGAGCGTTTCGGCGCCCCAGCACCAAGCCTCCGTGGCGCCTGAACGGCCGCCGGAGGCGACCGAACTGCGAGGGACCTGTCCCTCAACGCTCATGACGAGCGAAGCGAGGAGTGGGCGTTGAGGGACTTGAACCCCCGACCTGCGCGGTGTAAACGCGATGCTCTAGCCAACTGAGCTAAACGCCCTGAGGGGCCGAAGCATACCTGCCCGTTCATGACAGACAGCGACCTTTCTGAACTGCATTCGTCACTGCATCGTCACGCAACGGCAACCGCCAGATGGGGTGCGGTTCTCTACGGTGTAAGGGGGCTCTGCATTGCGTGCTGTAGCCCCTCCCTCAGCTATGGCAGTCATGACCAAACCAATCTCGAAACCCGGCCGACCTTGGGTCGCCATTGGCGTCGCTGTTGCCGCGCTCCTGGCCGTCGTCGGCCTATTGGGTGGAGGGTCAGACGAGGCCATGGCGCCGAGCGTGCTCGAGGTCAATGGCATGACCTACACCTTCGAACCGGCAACCTGCCAGGTGACCGACGACGACTTCATCGTGACCGGGCCCGGCTCGGTTGACGACACCGACTACGTCGTCACAGCGTCAGCCACAAACATCGAACTGGCCTTCGGTGTGTCGTCAGAGATTGATACGCCAGATGCCAGCGAGCCGTGGTGGTCAACCAGTGGCGACATCGTGTGGCAGATCCGTGAGGGCAAGGTCGTCGTGGCCGATGTCGAGTTGCTCGACCGCAACCATCCCGATGCTCCGCCCGCACAGGCGCACCTCGAAGTCTTCTGCCCCACCGCCTAGTCCGAGCTAGGCGTTCCAGTCTTCGCGCATTGCCAGTAGCTGGCTGAGCAGTTCTGGCGTTGCCGCGGCAACAGGAGCCCGGCGAGCTTCTGCGTCTAGCGTGACAAGTTCGCGTCCCTCGGCATCCGCAATGGCTCCCCCGGCTTCGGTGCAGATCAGCTGCGCTCCTACGTAGTCCCACACACCGTGGGCCGAATCGATGTCGACGAATCCGTCGAAGCTGCCGCCGGCCACCGCACAGATGTCGAGGGCCGCTGCCCCGTAAGTCCGGTATTGGCGCCAGCCTCCATGTGCGGGCGGCAGGCCAGAGAAGGCAAGCAACGCATCGCTCAGATCGGTGCAACCCGATGGTTCGAATGCTCGATCGGCCGCGCTCTCGGTGTCGATCTCCACACCGGAGCCACGAATGGCTTGGAACCGGCGGCCCGTCGCCAGGTTCACGACCTGCGCGGCGAGTGGACCTTCGTCATCAACCGCACACAGGCTGGTGGCATACCAGGGCAAGCCGTGCGATGCGTTGGTCGAGCCATCCACCGGGTCGACCACCACCGTGATGCCCTCGTGCTGGTTTGTGTCCGGTTCAACGACGCCCGACTCTTCGGTGAGCACTCGGTATCCATTGGCGAGCAACGGCTGCAGGATCAGCTCGTCGGCAACAACATCGTGGTTGTACTGGCCCGGCTTGGCCCCACTCAGGCCCCAATCGTCAAGATCTGCCAAAGCATCAGCCAGCTCGGACGATAGGGCATCGAAAAGGTCGAGAATTCGGGTCGGATCGATGGAAGCCACGTTCGCATCTTGCCGGAAATCTGGCAGGCTATGACTCGCTGAGGAGGAGAGCCTGTGGCAATCGTTGATGTCCCCGGCTTTGTGGCCGAGTTGAAAGAGCATGCGGTCGACCACGGCTTTCATGTGCACGACGAACGACACTTCGTCGAGACCTACTCCATGCGCCAGGCATGGGAGGTTGATCTGCACCCCGAGCGAGCCTGTGGCGGGCCGCTCGACCTGCACCTCGCCGTCGAGCTCGATCCACGCGTCTTGCTCTCCTTCGAAGATGCGGTGATGGACCTGCCCGAGACGGCTGAACCCCCAGACGGCTTCAACGTGCCACTGGTCTTCAACTGGTCGATGCCTCCTCTGCCGAAGCCACCCGATCTGCTGGTATTCGCCACCGACTTGGCCGGCCTTGGCGGACCAGACTTGCCTCTTGAGGTGTCGGCCATCGACTCGACCGTTTCGGTCACCGATGCGCCGGAGCGGACCTTGTCGATCATGGCCAGGGTCGAGCTCTCATTGGCCGATGTGCTGATGCGGCGCGAAGGTTTGTGCGACACGTTCGATCGATGCCACACCGTGAGCGAGTTCCTACTCGATCACGCTCCGGCCTGGCTCGACGACATCTAGCCGCCGATCTCGCTCATCGCGTTGCCGGCGGCCCCGAACCTACGGAGCAGCCCATGCGATTGAACGAACCTCGAGTACCGCCGCTGATAGACGACGAGATGCCCGAGTCTGTGACCGAACGGCTCGGCAACGGACCGGTCCTCAACATCTTTCGCACCATGGCGAACCATCCCGACTTGATGCGGCGCTGGATGGTGTTTGCCAACCACATCCTCGCCAAGTCGACGTTGCCCGAACGCGAGCGGGAGTTAGTGATCTTGCGCATCGGCTGGCTGTGCCAGGCGGGCTACGAGTGGGGCCAGCACGTTCGGATCGGGCTCGATGCGGGGCTCACCCAAGATGAGATCGATCGCATTCCGGCTGGCAGCGAGGCAGACGGATGGAGCGATCTCGACAAAGCGCTGCTCGACGCCACCGATGAGCTGCATGCCGACGCGTTCATCACCGATGAGACGTGGGAACGACTCGGCGACCTCGACACTAAGCAGCGGATGGACCTTGTCTTCACTGTGGGGCAGTACAACCTGGTGTCGATGGCCCTCAACACGCTCGGCGTGCAGGCCGAGCCAGAGCTTGCCGT
>CALLGK010000224.1 GCA_938009905.1 uncultured Acidimicrobiales bacterium
ATCGGGATCGTCGCCGGTGTGCTCGACTACGCGTGGGGCTGGGCGCTGCTCGGCGCGGCCATCGTCTACTTCGGATTCTCGGTGTTAGGGCTCGAGGTCATCGAGCGAGCCCACGACACCGGAGTGATCAAGAAGTACTCAATCGAATGAGTCATACGAGTTATGTGAACGTGTTCATCAAACGCTAAGGTGCTTCAACATCGCTCCATCAGCTACGAGGAATCACCGTGACCCTTCTTGACGATCCACGACCGATCTCTGCCGACTCGCACGCTCTTGAAAAGCCCGAGGTGTTTGAAGGCCTCGCCGAGAAGTTCGGCGACGACGCCCCCCGAGTGATCAGCAAGGAAGGCAAGGGCGACTTCATCGTGGTGCCCAACATGCCGAACCGGTCTCGCAACGTCGCCTACATGGCCTTGGCTGGGACCCGGCTCGATTACGCAACACCACTCCCCCGGGCCCATGCCTCAAAGCCAGGCGCCGGCTCCATCGACGATCCAGAGATTCAGGCGTACATCAACGGCGGGTATGACGCCATGCGCCCCGGGCTCACAGACGGCGCACGCCGGCCAGACGATCAAGACATCGACGGTGTGTCGGCCGAGATTCTCTACCCCGGCTGGTTCCCGATGTTCAGCCTGCCAGACCTCGACCTGATGGTCGCTCTGCAGCGCAACTACAACGACTGGATGAACGACCAGCAGGTGGCGTCGAAGGGCCGACTCGTCGGGCTCGCCGCCCTCCCAGTCCAGCGGCCCGAGGTTGCCATCGCCGAACTCGAACGGGTGATCAACCTTGGCTACAAGGGCATCGTCATCCCAAGCAACGCCCCGCGTGGCCGCCGCTACAGCGACGAGGAGTACGACCCCATGTGGGCGCTTGCCGAAGAGGCCGGCCTTCCCGTCGCGTTCCACGTGGCGTGCATGTCACACGTGCCCGACTGGATGAAGGCGTCGAAAGACCGCGACCCGGTCACGATGTATGCCGCCAGCCCGGCGCTCATCCACGACACCATGGTCGAACTCATGGTTCGAGGCGTGTGCGCCAAGTTCCCCAATCTCAAGTTTGTGCTCGCCGAGTTCAACGCCGGCTGGGTCGCTCATTGGCTCGACAAGGTGCAGCAGGGCTGGGCCCGCGAATTCTCAAAGGACCCATCAAGCACACCGCCGGTCGACGTGCTTGAGATCTGGAAGCGTCAGTTCTACGCCACCATCGAAGACGACACCGCTGCTCTCGGTACCCGCGACCTCATCGGTGAAGAGACGTTGCTGTGGGGCTCCGACTACCCACACACCGACTCAACGTGGCCGTGCTCTACGCAGGTGCTCGACGAGATGTTCGAGAACTACTCCCCCGAGACGCGCGACAAGATCACCCGCACCAACGTCGCCAACCTCTATTCGCTGTAGACGCCCTCGCAGCTAGCCCAAGGCGTCGAGCACAAACGTCGCAGCAGCGATGTCTTGGGCCGCAATGCCGGTGAGATCAGCAACGGTGATGTCGTCATCCCCGCGCCGACCGGGTTGCCCGGCGAGCAGTTCGCCGAGCTCGATGACGTTCTGATTGTGCTGTGTGCTGTCGGCCACCACCGAGAGTTCGCCATGGTCGAGACACTGCGATCGGCTGTCGGCAACGAGCACGTCGGCCCGACGCACAAGCTGCTCGTCGAGCTCGTGCTTGCCCGGTGCGTCTGCCCCAACCGCGGTGATGTGCGTGCCAGGCGTGATCCACTCTGACATCACGATGGGTGTCGTCGACGCGGTGGTTGTCACGATCATGTCTGCCCAACGGCAGCCGTCGCCAAGATCAGTCATCAGTTCGACCGAAGCGGTCGCGGCAACATCGGTTGCGGCCTGGCCCGCAGCGTCAGCTGATCGACCCCACATTCGAATCTCAACGTCGCGATCCAGAAGCGCCGCGTGTGAGTCGATCTGACGACGAGCCTGGTTCCCCGTTCCCACGATCAAGAGCCGGGTTGCATCTGGTCGGGCGAGCAGGCGAGTGGCGATCGCCCCGCCGATCCCGGTTCGGACGTCGGTGAGCAACATCTCGTCGTGCAGAACAGCATCGACCTGGCCGGTCTGGGCAGACAACACAAGCGACAGTCCGTTGCCGGTTGCGTCGTGGTGGGGAAAGCCGGTCGCCACCTTGATCACAAAGTGCGGATCGCCCTTCCGGTAGCCGTATTTGATGTGGCAGTCGCCGTCGACCTCCGGGAACGTCATGTGCCCAACCGGGGGAAGGTCGACATCACCTGCGCTCGCTGCTCGATAGGCCTCTTCGATGGCCGGTGCCATCAAGCGAAGGTCGAGCACCGGCTCGATCTGCTCACGTCCAACGACGAGCATCTAGTTGGCTCGGCCTTCGACATGGGCCTGCATTGCCGCGATGCCAACGTCGAGCCCTCGACGTCCGGCGCCGATTCGGAAGCGATCATCGGGCGTGGGGCCAAGGTCAGATGAGTAGATCGTTGATGGCAGCACGAGAACGCCCGCTTCTTCGACCAGTCGTTCCGCGAAGTTGGCGACGCCATCGGGTCCCAAATATTGCGGGAAGGCCATGCACGATCCCTGCGGTCGTTCCCAGGCGAACAGGTCGGGGAAGTCAGCGAAGAAGGCATCCCACTTGGGCAGGTTCTCGTCGATTATGGCGTTGTTGCGGGCGAGCAGTTCGTCTCGATGTTGCAGCCCGATGATGGCGAGCCGTTCGCTCGGGCCAGAACTGCAGATCGACAGGTAGTGCTTGAGTCGCTCCATCCGTTCGAGCACGTCACGGTCTTGTGAAGCAATCCAGCCAACTCGCAGGCCGGGAAGTCCGTACGACTTCGACATGACGCCGAGCGACAGGCCCAATTCGTACTCGTCGGCGATCAACGGCAGGTGCTCGGTGCCCGTTGGACCGAGGCCGTGGAAGATCTCGTCGTGGAGAATGTGGATGCCGTGATGACGGCACAACTCGATCAGCGCGGCGTAGCGATCGGCCGAGAGGATGGCTCCTGTCGGGTTGTGCGGGAAGTTGATCGTGACCAACTTCGTGTTCGAACGAACCGCAGCGGCAACTCGGTCGATGTCGAGTGACCATCCGTCGGTCGGATCGAGCGGCACGCCCGTTGCCTCACAGATTGCGACGGGCAACGTCTCGTGCGACTGATAGTTCGGTGTCACCACGATGGCGTGGCTGTCGGCATCGAGCAGCACAGTGTTGGCCGCGAAGATGCCTTCACTGGCGCCAGCAAAGCAGAGGACTTCATCTGCGGTTCGCGAGGCAAACGTGCCAGCCACGGCTTCACGGAGGTCCGGCGCGCCCCAGGTTTCGGTGTAGCCAAGCCAGAAGTCGTCGAACTCGGCCCGCTGTTCTGGGGTGGCATAGGCCAGCAAGTCCCGCATCGACATGCTCTCCGCGTCGGATGCCGTGAGATGATGCTCGGCACGGAACTCCCACTTCGAGAAGTGCGTCTCAAGTCGGAAGTCAGGCAACATCCCATCACCCTGCCAGCCGACAGAAATCCGACCAACCTCCATTCCATCGCAAGGACCGAATGATGCAGCTGACACCATCCTCCAATCCTTGCGACATCGCCTTTCTCTTCACCGGCCAGGGTTCGCAACGAGTGGGAATGGGACGAGGACTCTACGAGGCGGCCCCGGTGTTCAGAGACAACGTCGATCGTTGCGCCGAACTGTTTCGTGAACACCTCGACATCGACATCAGAGCAGCGATGTGGCTCGACGATGGCGCCTCCGAAGAAGAGACCAAGCAGGCCCAGGCTCGGCTCGGCGAAACCTGGTTGACCCAACCGACGCTCTTCACGATCGAGTACAGCCTTGCCCGGTGGCTTGCATCTGAGAGCGTGGTTCCAAGCGCAATGATTGGGCATTCCGTTGGCGAGCTGAGCGCCGCGGCGTCCGCCGAGATGATGTCGCTCGAGGACTCGGTGAGGCTTGTGGCGATTCGAGCTGCGGCCATGTTCGCGGCCGAGCCAGGAGCATTGATTGCGGTGATCGCCCCGGACGACGTCATTGCGTCGCTACTCACAGACGACATTGAGTTGGCCGTCCTAAACGCTCCGGGGTCGGTGGCGATCGGCGGGCCGTTCGAGGCGTGCGACACGCTCACGCGATCGCTCGAAGAGCAAGGCATCACTCATCGCAGACTTCGCACCTCTCACGCCTTTCACACTGCGTCGATGGAAGGGGCGGCCGCAGAGGTGGCTGAGGCGGCCCGATCCATTCCGCTGTCGGCACCCAAGATTCCGGTCATCTCAAACGTGACGGGCACGTGGTTCAGCGCAGAAGATGTCGCCGATCCGCTGTATTGGGCCAAACAGATCCGCCAGCCGGTCCGATTCGCGGCGGGCCTTGACCTCCTCGTCACCGACGACCCGTGTGCGTTCCTCGAGCTCGGGCCTGCGGCGACGCTCGTTGGGCTTGTGACCCAGCACCCCCGTCAAACCGAGATCCATCAGGCTCGCTCGACACTGCCGCCCCGCACCGGGCAATGGGACGACACCGAGTACGCCAACGCCAGCGTTGCTTGGATCAAGGAGTCACCAACGTCTCCCCCGCCCGACTAGCGCTTCTGGGGTCGCTAGCTGAGCAAGGCCGCGGTCGCGACG
>CALLGK010000225.1 GCA_938009905.1 uncultured Acidimicrobiales bacterium
CGACGTCGCACAGAAACGCCGCAGCTGGACAAACGTCAACTTCGTGCGAGCCAACGCATTCGAACTGGACAACATCGTCAACGGGGCCTCGTTCGACGGGGCATTCGTCGGCTTTTTCTGGTCGCACCTCTACCTCAACCAGCTCCCCGACTTCCTCGAGCACTTTGTTCGCCAGCTCTCTCCCGGCAGTGCCGTGATGTTTCTCGACAATCGCTACGTCGAAGGCAGCAACCACCCGATCACGCGCACAGACGAACTTGGCAATACGTTTCAGCAGCGCTCACTCGACAACGGAACCTCGTGGGAAGTGCTGAAGAACTTCCCGACATCAGCCGAGATCACCGCCACACTCGAAGCCGTTCTGACCAACGTCAGGGTGACCGACTACGAATTCTTCTGGCAGGCCACCGGAGAAGTTCCTTGACCTCAAGATTACTTGAGATTGTAAACCCTTCTGTATGAGCCACTCCAGCACAGAACGAACGTCAGCGACTGAGGCCGTTGCAAAGACCCACGAGCTCGAACAGGGCGCCATGAAGATGGCGCAGGTCGGTCAGCGACGAGTTGTGGTGATCCACACCAAGAATGGGTTCCACGCCCTCGACAATGCCTGCCCTCACCAGGGATACGGATTGGCCACCGGGTCGCTCGACGGCGAGCTGCTCACGTGCGAATGGCACAACTGGAAGTTCCGTGCAGAAGACGGCACATGCGTGATCGGTGAAGAGAACGTCGCATGCCACCACGTTGAGATCGATGGTGATGACGTCTTGGTGACCGTCACCGAGCCAACCAATGAGGAGAAGCTGGCGGCGTTGTGGCCCAGCCTTCGTCGGGGAATCGAGCGCGACTACCGAGGCCAGATCGCTCGAGACACCGCTCGTCTCCTCGAAGCAGGAGCAACGTCAGAAGACATCGTGGCCGCCGGCATTGAGCACGGTCTACCCCGCACCGAGTGGGGTCTAGGTCACGACCTCGCCGTGTCTGCCGATCTCTTGTCGCTCGCCGATCAAGTTGAGGGCCTCGACAAGACGCTGCCGTTGGCCCAGGCGCTGTCTGGGTTCTCCGAATCGAACCGTGACCGCCAGCCCCACCCCATGCCAGAGGTTGCACCGGCCACGCCGAGCACTGCTGCGTTCGTTGATGCGGTCGAGGCTGAGAACGAAGCCGATGCCGTAAACCAGGTGCGAGCACTGCTTGCCACATCCGATCACAACGATGCACTCGCCGAGGCCCGCCGCTGGTTCATCGATGCGGTGAGCCGACATCACTACAACTACGGCCACGGTGCCATCTACTGCCAGAAGACGTTCGCCATCGCCGAGCGCATGCCCCAGCTGACCGAACTGTTGCTCACCGAGCTGGCTCGCACACTGGTGTTTGGCACTCGCGAAGACAAGCTGCCCTACATGCGCAAGGCGGCCCGAGCGATCGATGCCGTCGATCTGGCGGCGTTGGCCAACGCAGCACCGGCTTCTGAAACCGAATGGCACGACACAGACGATCAGCTGGTCAACCTGCTCCTCGACGCAACCGACGCACCTATCGACGAGCTGGTGGCCGCCGCCCACGCCGGTGCCGGCATCGAAGGCCTGCTCTCAGTCATCAGCCTGGCGGCGTCCCATCGGTTGCTTCGCTACGACCTCGACATCGAGCGCGATCGAAACGAGGAGTTCGGCTGGCTCGACATCACCCACGTACTCACGTACGTGAATGCAGCACGCTGGGCATGGTCTGTCGAGCCTGGCCCCGCCGCGGCACGGCTTGTGCTGTTGACGGCGTTTCTTGCCTTCGATTCCGGACGGGCCGAACGTCGCATTCGCCGACTCGACACCACGCTGCCCGCCCCGACAGAGGGCGATCTCGTGTCGGCCGTGCTCAACCGCAACCCAGACGACGCCGTGGCCATCGCACTCAACGGCCCAGCAACAGAGGTGGCAGAGCAGCTCGAACAAGCCAGCCTCGAAGACACCGCCGGCTCGTTCATTGTGATGGCCCACCTCGTGAAGACGGCGGTGGCCGCCCACGAAGAATCGGACGCCATCGGCTCGCTGCTTCCCCTCGCGGCAACAGCACGCTTCCTCGCCGGACCGCGAGCCGAACGCTTTGTCACCGTTGGGGCACGAGAAGCGATCGACTTCGTGAAGACGGGTCGGCCACCAAAGCGCTGAGGATTGCTACGGCGAGACCTCATCGAGCCGGTGGCGAAGAAAGGCCAGCTCAACTTCGTTGGTGCAACGATCGATGGCGGCGCGGTAGGACTGCATCGCCACGTCGGTCTCTCCGGCTCGCCGAGCAAAGTCAGCCCGAACGGCGTGGAGTCGATGGCCTGCCCCGAGCGCCTCATCGAGCGGTTCGAGCAGCGCAAGCCCAGCCCGTGGCCCCTCAGACTCAGCAACCGCAACGGCCCGATTCAGCCGCACCACTGGTGAGCCTGTCAGCGCTTCAAGCTCGACATAGTGCGCGGCGATCGCGCTCCAGTCAGTGTCCGTCGCCTCCGACACCGCATGCTCAGCTGCGATAAGGCCCTGCAGCCGGAGCGACTCCGCCTCGCCATCGCTTGGTTCGAGTGAATGCACCAACCGGGCGCCAACCTCGAGCTCATCGTTACGCCACAACGCTCGATCCTGGTCGTTCAGCGTGACGAGGGCCCCGTCACGAGTCCTCGCGTCTCGCCGGGCATGTTGCAACAGCAGCAATCCATACAGCGCCTGCACCTGGGTTGCACGTGGCACAAGTCGATGCAGCACAGCCGCAAGCTCGACGGCTTCACCGGCCAAGTCGGTTCGCAATAAGTCTGGCCCCTGCCCCGGGGCGTAGCCCGCAGTGAACGCCAGGTAGATCGTGCGGCACACGTCGTCGAGTCGAGACCGAAGCTCGTCTCCGACCGGAAGCGACAACGGAATACCGGCCGCCACGATCTTCTTCTTGGCTCTCGTGATCCTGGCGGCCATCGTGGGGCGCGAC
>CALLGK010000226.1 GCA_938009905.1 uncultured Acidimicrobiales bacterium
GTAGGGTCTGACGATGAGCCGAACCGCACGCCACGTCAACCTCGCTTCACGTCCAAACGGGGCACCGGTGCCCGAGAACTTTGAGGTTGTCGAGGCCGAGGTTCCCGCTGCGGGCGATGGCGAGATCGTTGTCGCCAACCGCTTCATGTCTGTCGACCCATACATGCGCGGTCGCATGAACGATGTGAAGTCATACGTGCCGCCGTTCCAGATCGGCGAACCGCTTGCCGGTGGCGCGGTTGGTGAAGTGATCGAGTCGAACTCGCCAAACATCAGCGTTGGCGACCACGTGGTGCACGGCCTTGGGTGGCGTGAGATTGCCGTTCTTCCTGCGGCGCAAACGCAACCGGCGGCGACCGTCGATGGTGTGTCGCTCTCGGCCAACCTCGGTGTGCTCGGCATGCCGGGGATGACGGCCTATGCCGGCCTCCTCGACGTTGCCTCGTTCAAAGAAGGCGATGCCGTGTTTGTGTCGGGAGCAGCTGGCGCTGTCGGTTCGTTGGTCGGACAGTTGGCCACGCTCAAGGGAGCTTCACTCGTGATCGGCTCGGCCGGTTCAGACGAGAAGGTGGCCTGGCTCACGAACGATCTTGGTTTCGACACCGCCTTCAACTACAAGTCTGACGCCGTCGCCAAGCAGCTGTTTGCCGCCGCCCCGAACGGCATCGACGTGTACTTCGACAACGTCGGTGGTGATCATCTGCAGGCCGCACTCCATGCGCTCAACGTGCACGGACGGGTCGCGCTGTGTGGCGCAATCTCGATGTACAACAACACCGAGCCAGCGCCCGGGCCAAACAACCTGTCGCTGGCCATCGGCAAGCGCCTAAACATGCGTGGCTTCATCGTGAGCGACCACGCCGACATGCGTGACGACTTCGTGCGCGACGTGGGCGGCTGGCTCGCCGATGGAACGATCAAGGCCGAAGAGACCGTGATGCAGGGCATCGAGTCCGCCGGCGAGGCCTTCATTGGTCTGTTGGCCGGCGCCAATACCGGTAAAATGGTTGTTGAGCTCTAGGGGCGCTGTCCCAATCGAGTTGAGAGGAGTCCGTCGTTGTGATCGCAGCAGATGAGACGTTTGAGGACACCTGGCCGTTCAAACCAAACTTCTTCGATGGTGCCGGTTTCCGCCAGCACTTCATTGATGAACAGAGCGTTGATGAACAGAGCGTTGATGAACAGAGTGTTGATGCGCACGGTGTCGAAAAAGGCCGCGGCGAGCCGATCGTGTGTCTGCACGGCGAACCCACTTGGGGTTACCTGTATCGCAACATGATCAGCCCACTTGCGGCTCACAACCGAGTGATCGTTCCCGATCACATGGGGTTTGGGAAGAGCGAGACTCCACAGGATCGCGAGTACACACTCCAAACCCACACGGAGAATCTCGCAGCGCTCATCGAACATCTGGACCTGAACGCCATCACCCTTGTTATGCAGGACTGGGGTGGGCTGATCGGCACTGCGTTCGCGGTTCGGCATCCCGAACGGGTCAAGCGCTTGATTTACATGAACACGGTGAACGGCTACGGACGGATCTCGCGGGATCTTCCCGGGCCAAACGAATCGCCTTGGTTTCAGTGGATCGGTGAGGGCATGGCGACCGGTCGCACCGAACAGGTGCTGCGCCACGCGGGATCCACCGTGCTGTCGGTGATGAAGATCATCGGATTCGACTGCAGCGACGTCGACGCTACGTGGATTCGGGCCTACTCCGAGCAGTTCCCAGACTGGGACAGTGCGATTGGCGCATACGAGTTCCCCATCGACGCATACCTCGGCCGCATTCGTGACTACGTGCGAGCCGGCGCTGATGGGCTCGCGGCGATTGCGGCCAAGCCAGCGATGCTTCTCGAAGGCCTTGCCGACAACGCCATCGACCCTCGTCGAGCGGTTGCCGACTTCCGAGGCGTGTGGCCCGACGGGCCTGTCATTGAACTCGAGGGTGTCGGCCACTTCTGTCAAGAGGACGCACCTGATGTGCTCGTGTCCAACATCCGCCAGTTTCTCCAAGCCAACCCGTAGCCACCAGCGGCCCGAGCGCCACGTGAGACTCACAAGCGCGATGTCAGTGGCGGCGGGTGCCACCGAGGATGTCGGCATAGACGTCCCAGGTTTCTTGATCGAACGCAACGAAACGGACTGCACGAACTCGCGTCGGCGTCGACCGAACCGTCGTCACGGCAACGTGCGCCGCAGCGTGAATCGGGTAGCCGAAGATGCCAGTTGAGATTGCCGGAAACGCGATGTGCTCCGCGTCGACCTCGTCGGCTCGTGCGAGTGACTCTCGGTAGCAGGAAGCAAGAAGTTCGGCCTCGTTGCTGGTGCCGCCACGCCACACTGGCCCGACCGTGTGGATCACCCACGTCGCCGCAAGGTTGAAACCAGGCGTGATCTTGGCCTCGCCCGTTGGGCACCAACCAAGACCGCGGCAGTACTCGACGAGCTCTGGTCCGGCGGCCTGGTGGATGGCTCCATCGACCCCGTCTCCACCCAAGAGCGACGAGTTGGCGGCATTGACGATCGCGTCAACCGCCTCGGTGGTGATGTCTCCAAACCGCAGGCCTAGATCGGGAGTGTGCGGGTCTTTAGCGTGTTGCTCGCCCATCAGATGTCGTTGAAGTCGCCGCTTCGGCCTTTGCCGCCCCGGAATCGATCGGCGCCCGCTATGCCTTCGATCTGGCACGCATGAAGACCATTGACCCACTCGATGCGCATCGCTTCACGGATGGGTTTGCCGTGGCCTTCCAGGATCGAGCGACGATCGGCCTGAACGGCGGCTTGCGGAAAGCGAGCGATCTGGTGGGCCATGGCTTCGGCCGCGGCCCGTGCTTCGCCCGGTGGCGTGACCTGTTCGCAAAGCCCGATCTGGTAGCACTCGTCGGCCATTACCTGGCGCCCAGTCATGGTGATCTCGAGCGCCTTGCCCTGACCAACGAGGCGGGGGAGTCGGACGGTGCCGCCGTCGAGCAGCGGGATGCCCCACCGCCGGCAGTACACGCCGAAGTACGCCGTGTCGGCCATCACCCGCACGTCACACCACATCGCAAGCTCCATGCCTCCAGCTACCGCTGGCCCCTCGACGGCGGCAATCACGGGTTTCGACAGCTCAAGTCGAGTCGGGCCAAGCGCCCCTCGAGGCGCTGGCCCGGAACCAAGCGGGATGTCGAGGTCTTCCACCATTTCTTTCTGGAAGCTCTCCGGTGTCAGCGATGCGGCGTAGGCAAGATCCCAGCCAGCACAGAAGGCGCCACCGGCACCCCACAACACCGCAACCCGTGCCTCGGGGTCGGCATCGAACTCGACGAAGGCCTCGTGAAGCGCCTCGGCCGAGTCTGGGTCCATCGCATTCTTGGCGGCTGGACGGTCGTGGATGACCGTCCAGACGTGTTCGTTGCGTTCGATGGTCACAGTCATGAGTGATCTCCGGCGGTGGGGCGGCTCAGATGAGTCTCGCGGCATGTGGTGCTTCGGGTTTCATCTGGACGTGGAATACTTGAGGGGTTGGGATTTGCCAGCAAAGTCTGGACGGCAAGGGGACTGACTGTCTTGAGCGACACATTGCTAGATCGCTTTCCGCCTATCGAGGTGCGGAAGATCCCCTTCGACTTCCCAGACGACATTGACCCGGTGTGGAACCCAGGGCATCACGAGTGGTCACACATGATCAACGGCGTGTCACTTACGATGCCCTACCTCGAGCCGTTCCTGATCGCCACGCTTCGCGAGGCGGCGAACGAGATCGACGATCCAGCGGTGCTCGAAGAGATCGCCGCTTTCGTCGGCCAAGAAGGCCAGCACTTCCGCATGCACCGGGCCTACAACGAGCTGCTCAAGGCCAACGGGTACCCACAGCTGGCTGAAGTCGAGGACTTCATGAAGGAGTCGTACGCCCGGATCAAGGAACGTCGCTCGCTGGCGTTTCGCCTTGCCTACTCCGCTGGCTTTGAATCAATGACGCTCGGCGTCACCCGTTGGTTGGTGGAAGACCGAGTCAAGCTCTTCGCCGAGAGCGACGCTCGAGTGGCGAGCTTCGCACTCTGGCACATGGTGGAAGAGGTCGAGCACAAGCGTGTGGCGTTCGATGCCTATCAAGCTGCGGTTGGCACCTACTGGCAGCGAGCTCTTGGCGTCGTGACCGGATCAATGCATGTGTTTCTGCTCGCCCGCAAGGGCTGCATCGTGATGTTGAAGGCCGACGGTAAGTGGCGCGATCCACGATCTCGCCTCCGCTTGTGGAAGCGAACCGCAGAGTTCTTCGCGCAGATCTTGCCGGGAGCGGTGCGCAGCGCGCTGCCTGGCCACGACCCACGCGACGAGCCAGACCCCGAGTGGGTCACGCAGTGGATCGCCGGCTACGGCAAGCGTTCCGATGTCGACGTTGCGCCGCTCATCAACACCTTCGACGGTCGCCTCGACGTGCCGTTTGATCTGGACGGCAACCCGACGTAATCAGCGCCGACGTCAGAAGTTGCGGTAGGTGATTCGTTAGCCGGAAGACGTCAACCGCTTGGGCAGTGACTTGATGGCCCGCTTGTAGGCGTCTGTCTTTCCGCTCGTCACCGCAATCACCATGCCACCCTCGATCGCAGCGACCACGTCCATGGCCGCGGCATCGGCTTGTTTCGGGGTCATGCCGGCGTCGCGTGCGATGTTGCTCAGCGCATCAGCCCACGAATCGAGACAGCGTCCTGCCGTCGTTCGGTTGTCAGCATCTGAGACGCTCAGGGCGACCATCAAGCAGGACTGTGTTCCGCCGTCGTAGTACTCGTCGATGCCCTTGGCGACTTGCTTCGCCCGTTCGAGTGGGTCGCCGTCGGCGAACGCAGGCGCCAGCGCCTTCTCGTAACGCTCGTGGGCGCGGTCGACGATGGCATCGACCATCTCGTCCTTGCCGCCTGGGAAGCGGTGGTACAGGCTTGCTCGGCCAAGCCCGGTGGCCTCGGACAGCAAGTTGATGCTCGCGCCGGCGTAGCCGTGACGGCTGAAGACTTTGGCGACAGCGTCCGTCAAAGCGGCATCGTCGATGGTTCGTGGAGCCATAGGAAAAGTGTACCGAACGGTCGTTTTGCGCTTACTGATAGGGCGTCGAAATTGATTGGCAACTGCTGAACGATCGGTGCAACCCGGCTGGCTCGCGGTGTGTGCCGGATGAAGTGCGGTGCTAGCCGTCGAGTGTTCGCAGCCGATCGATTCGCTCGTCGTCTGACCCGAGATAGTGACTCAAGACGCCGAGCACGTTTTCGACATCGAGAGAGCCGGCCTCGTGCATCTCTTCGAGGTCGGCCCAGTCTTTCGTTCGGTTGAAGAAGGCCTTGAAGACAGCGAGATCTCGACACGCCAGAAATGGAACCTGTTCGTCAGCGAACGTTTCGGTGCGAGCTCGCTGCGCGGCCTCGACGTGGAAGTCGGTGGTGTTGAAGAAGATGTCGACGGGTGTGGTGTCCCACCAGAGTCGGGTTTGACCGTCGTTGCGAATTGCTTCTCGATCCGCAGCCGTCACCTCGATTGCATCCGGTAGGGCGTCGTAGACAGCTTCTGCCTCGTCGGTTCCTGCGAACACGTTGACGTCGATGTCGATGGTGCCTCGTGCTCGTTTGGTGCACCACGCCAACGCAAGCGCTCCGCCGAAGGCGTGTGAGATGTCGGCGTCTGAGAGGTGGCGGTGGAGTAGTGCGATCTGTTCGACCAGGTTCATGTTGCGCGAAACACTGGCATCTCGAGTCGGTCGCTGTGAACCGCAGGAAACTGTGCGGCGAGCTCGAGAACCGCGACGAGTTCTTCGCCTCGCGAGAGTTCGCCTGCTGCGCCGCGGTGACGGCGGTGGAGCGTGACGTCGACGGCGAAGCCTGCCGCTTCAAGCACCCGATCGAGGGTGGCAACCGATGGCGTCTTCCTGCCTGCCTCATAGGCGGCCAACGTGGAGTGCGACGTGCCGGCTCGTTCGCCGAGCTCGCGAAGGGTCAGGCCCGCATTGAGCCGTGCAGATCGCAGAAGTACCGCAGCATCCATGAACAGAATGGTATCCAATCAGATACCAGGCGTCAAGATTCGCCCCGAAAACGAGCGAACTGGAGGCCGTAGAGCACCAAAACGTGGTCTGCGGCCTCCAGTTCGGAGAGTTTCTTGGAGAGGGAGCGGGTGTGAGTTAGGCGCGGATGTATTCGGCGGGGATTTTGTGAGCGAGTGACTCGTGGAGCTCAGGCAGCTTCGACCAGTGCAGGCCCTGCCGGTAGTGATGGGCCGTGTGATAGCCGAGGTTGCCGGTCAGCAGGTTGTGCAGCCGCCCTGTGTAGTTGCGCGAGGCCTGCATGTGATCGTCTGTGTCGAGATCGGAGTGGTGGTTGTAGGTCGCGGCAACCGTGACGGTGAGCGACGTGATGATCGGGAACACAAACAGGAACAACCCGTGCATCGGCTTGTAGGCCACAAGCGACACAACGAGCAGCAGCGTGAGCAGTCCGTAGCCCACAAACGCCCGCTGAAGTCGTGGATGGTTGCGCCCGACCCTGAAGGCACGCGGATACGCAGTCAGCGACGTGATCGCCGCATAGGTGAAGTAGCCGAACGACTCGCCTGACCGTCGCCGCCAACGACTCTCGTCTTTGTTCTGATCGAGATAGTTCTTGTGATGACCGTGCACGTGATGCAGGGTCCACGCATTCGTCGACGCTCCGGTGTGGAGCGCAAACGACATTTCCAGAAGCCGGTTGAGCGGCTTGGCATGGAACATCGGCACATGCTGGTGGTGGTGATTCCACGGGCAGACGAACGCCTTCACGGGGATCATGAGCAGCCAGTAGGCCACAACGATCCACAAGCGGTCTGCCGTGAAGTACACGGCGAAGTCAACAACGGTGAGAGCAAAGAAGATCGCGACCGGGATGCGATCCGCCTTGTATTTGAGAAGCGGCAAGAGCCTGAAATCCTTCGACGGGTCGGGGGGTGCCGTGAGCCTACTCACCGACACCCCTCTACTGAGGCATCAGTAGCTCATATGGGGGTGTTTTCGCGAGGTGGTCAGCTGTCGTCGCGCGGTCGTTGGCCGTAGTCCTGCCACGGTCGGTCGCGATCTGCGACGACGTCACGCAGGCCGCGCTCGGCAATCTCTTCTCCCCACTGCAACGCTTCTTCGGTGTGGCGGGTGATCCCATCGAAGAATGTGCCAAGCATTTGGGTCGTGCGAAGGCCCATGTTTTCGTAGGCCTGGTTGATGAGCATCTTGTTGAGTGCCATCTGGTTGCCGGGGATCGTTGCCAGCCTTCGTGCCTCGGCTTCAGCTGCTCCTGAGAGCTCGTCGGCTGCGTGCACCTCACTGACCAAGCCGATGCGAAGTGCAGTCTCGGCATTGATGGCTCGCCCCGTGAGGAGGAACTGCTTTGCGTGTTCGAGGCCGAGGCGATGCACCCACATCATCGTGGTGGGCGTTCCGAACATGCGGCTTGGCGCATAGCCAATGTGAGCGTCGTCGGCCATGAACAGTAGATCGGCGCACATCACAAGGTCGGTCGCTCCGCCAACGGCCCAACCAGCAATCTCAGCGACCACCGGCTTCGGACACTCCCACAGCGACATGAACCGTCGAACGTTGTTGTTCATGAACTGGTAGTCGCGCACCGGGTCCCAGTTGCCGGGCCGGGGCCTTGGGCCGCCTGCGTCGTAAGGCTGGTCCCACGAGGCTGGCGCGTCGGCGTCTGAATAGTCACCGAGAAAGCTCAGGTCGTAGCCAGCTGTGAGCGTGCCATTGGAGCCGCGCAGCACAATGGCTCCAACGTCACGCGAGGCAGTCGCCGCAGCCACCGAGTCAGCGACTCCCTGCACCATCTCGTTGGTGAGGGCGTTGAGCTTCTCTGGGCGGTTCAGCGTGATGATGCCGAGGCGGTCGACTTCTTCGTAGTGGACGTGCGGCTCTGCCATGCGGGTTAGTTGCGGCGCTCGAGCACTGAGCAGTAGTTGGCGACGCCTGAGCCGCCCATGTTGAACACACAACCCAGCTCGGCGTCGGCCTTCTGTAGGTCGCCAGCTTCACCGGCCAGTTGCATGGCGGTCATCACGTGCATCGACACGCCGGTGGCGCCAACAGGATGCCCCTTGGCCTTGAGCCCACCAGACAGATTGATCGGCATCGCGCCGTCGGCGTAGACGGTGCCGTCGTCGAGCACCTTGGCTCCCTCGCCCTTTGGCGCCAGACCCATGGCCTCGTAGACGAGCAGCTCAGCGATCGTGAAGCAGTCGTGAATCTCGGCAAAGTCGAGATCGTGCACCGAGATGCCGGCCTGATCGAACGCAGATGCGAACGCTCGAGCTGGGCCTTCGAAGTCGGTGAGCTTGCGACGCGACATTGGGAGGATGTCTTGCACGTGTGCGGTCGAGCGGAACTGAATGGCCTTGTCGTGGCTCTTGGCCACCTCGTCGGACGCGATCACGATGGCGGCTGCGCCGTCGGAGATCAGCGAGCAGTCGGTCACTCGCAACGGTTCGGCCACCATCGGGTTCTTCTCGGAGACGGTGTTGCAGAAGTCGAAGCCGACGTCCTTCTGCATATGTGCCAGCGGGTTCTTCGAGCCGTTGGCATGGTTCTTCGCTGCGATCGTGGCAAGGGTGGAGGAGTGGTCGCCGAACTCTTCGAAATAGGCCTGGGCGAATTGGGCAAAGATCTGCGGGAACGAGCTGCCAGCTTCTTCCTTCTGATACGAGGCTCCACCGAGCGCCGTCGTGACGTCTCGTGTGCTGTTGTTGGTCATCTTCTCGGCCCCAACCACGAGAGCAATGTCCGTCTCGCCGGCCTTGATCGAGTTGATGGCGCTGTAGATGGCGGCCGAACCAGACGCACACGCGTTCTCGACACGGGTGGCCGGCTTCCAGCGGAGGCCCTCGTCGGCCTGGATGGCAAGCGATGCGGGGAATCCGTCTGGCACAAGACCGCTGTTGAAGTGCCCGAGCCACGTCGCGTCGATTTCGTTCGACGAGACACCGGCGTCGGCCATGGCGCCGCGGGCCACCTTGATGATCATCTCTTCGAGGGTGTCTTCGAGGCGCCCAAACGGGATATGGGACCAACCAATGATGCTCGGGTTCATGTCCGGCCTTTCTGCTGTTGCGGCTCTCGATGTCTGAAGCTGCGTGTCAGATCAGAAGCGGCGCCGCGCCGTGTTGGCCACATTACGGCGTGCTCGCCGATTCAGACATTCGAGTGGCCGACGGCCTCAACTGAGGCAACGAACAGAGCCCTCGCTATGGCCTACGCAGACGGCGTTCCGTAGTGTGATGGAAAAGCACGACACGCTACGAGGTGGCATGCCCGCTGGCTGTGGCCGACGGGTTGCTTTACCCACCGCCGCCGACGCGTGACCGGTGGAAGGTTCGGCTAGGAAGATCCGTGGCGGTCCTGACGGGCTAATTCGGCGGGTGGAGATCTCTATGTCGGTATCCCATCCCAATCTCGATCGAAATCGGCTGAGAGCTGCGATCCTTGCCGTAGTCGTAGCCACAATGTCTCTTGGTGCCTGGCACGCTGAAGCCGCGCCAGCACCGGTCGGCGTCACGTTCGAAGAGGTACTCGATGACCCGACGCTTCACCGAGGGCACTCAACGGTGCTTCGGCTCTACCAGGCCGTTCTTGGGCGAGAACCGGAGGGGGCTGGTGCGCAGTTTTGGATTGATCTTTACGACACGGGCGAATGGAACACGCGCAGGATCGCCAACCACTTCGCCAACTCAGATGAGTTTGCTGTGACTTACGGACCACAGCTCAACAACGTTGAGTTCACGGAGATCGTCTATCGCAACGTTCTCGGCCGTCCTCCAGACAACGATGGATTTGCTTTCTGGGTTGGTCAACTCGACAACGGGATGACTCGCGGTGAAGTGATCCTGCTCATTTCGAATGCTCCAGAATTCATCGACGCAAATCCGTTGCAGTCTGATGCACGGTCAGACTCAGGGCCCAGAGGTAGCTTGCCCTCGGGAGATCAAATTCTCAAGCTAGTCGGCAACGACGCATTCGTGCCCGGATGTTTCGACGATTGGGCGAAGTGGGCGGGTTCGGGTGATGTGATTGTTGGCGTCTGCAAATCTGCCGTTGGCGGTTTTGACCTGCGGACCGGCCGCCTGCTCTGGGAGCGTCAGACGCCGCTGGACACCCGCTTCGTAAGTGACGTGCAAGCCGTGGGCGAGGACATCGTGTACGTCCGGTCACGCAGGACCGATCAGTCGGGCATCGAACCGGCGATGGAACGAATCGAGCTGGTACGACGCAACGCACGGACTGGCCGGCTGGTCCATCTCTTCGAGATTGACAACGACAGCAGCAACACTGCTGATGCGACGATTTATGGACTGAGCAGTGGCAACACACTCGTCTACAGCAACACACTAAGGCGCACCTATCTGATTGATGAGACTGGCTCGATCGTTTGGACAGGGGTTGGCTTTCCCAGCGCAGTTACGGCGTCAACGTTCTTGATACATCGAACCTTCCACGACGCTGATTCAGGCGTCGCGCTTTGGACGTGGGCGCCGAGCACGGCATCGACCCGTCTGAACGTCAGCGAAAGCTCGGACATCGTGATTGCGCCGGATAACCCGACCTCGTTCCGGGATGCGAGATCAGGAGCGATACTTCAGCAATTCGATGGACGGAGTCTCGGCCTTGGCAGCCGGTGGCGTCCGGCCCTCGACGGTGTGATGGTTGAAAACGGAGACGCCTTCGATCTCAGATTTCTCAACAGTGACGGGTCGACCCGGTGGGAGATCTCCAAAGAAGTCGTTGATCGATGGGACATTCTTGGGGGCCGGATTTTCGTGAGGAACCTGTCTCAAGACTGGATTGAGATCGATGTGCAGACGGGTGAGGTGACCCGTCGCCTTTCTTGGCCGCCAGTCGGACAGTTCGCGAATTGGTTGGTTGTCTTCGATGAGGATGCATCGGACTGCTGCATCGTGACCGGCAATCGGAACGCCATCAGGGTCATAAACGAGCGCTGAGCTGCTGCCTTCCAACGAAGGCGGCGTCGCTTACAGTTGATTTCGTCTGATCTCACAGCCTGACCAGCCTGAGATCAAGCGAGCCCATTCCATCCGCAGGTCTTCGTCGAGTCCGATGCTAAGACGAAGATCGGTCCACGAATCGTCGATGAGGAGCTGCACGCCGAGCGTTGCCGCCGGTTCTGGTTCGACCTGGGCAATGCGCACGCTCTGAATCTCGTACCTGGCGATTCGTTGCGGCATGAGTCGCCATCCGGCAACGAGTTCGTCGTGGCGAAGCTCAACTCGACCAGAGAGCCATACGGCGGAAACCGACGCCATCGCCAGAAAGGCGCAGAACACGATGATCGAGGCCGTTTCTCCCTCGAGATAGAACGACAGGTTTGTCACGAGGCTGAATCCGAGCAGCAGCGCCATGACGAGGGCGGCAAGCCCACCGCCGGCGCCCCACCAGAGCTTGGCAACGAGATCGCGCTTGAGACGAACGGCGACCATCGTCGCGTCTGCGGGCGCCATGCTCGGGCGGTTCTGAAGAGCCACGGCTAGAGAATACGGCGAAGCGAGGGCGACAACGGGATCGGCTGCCTACTGCGCTAGCCGAACATCACTTCGCAACCGGTTCCTGCAAGGACGTTGTCCACGCGGGCCCGATCGTCGTCGTTGAGGCTTTCGTAGCTCTCTCGAAGCCACTGCAGGCACTTGCCCTGGTACTTGAACGGGCCCTGGCGATACGTGCCGCCGGTGACGGTGCACACCACCTCGTCGGCCCCAGACATCAACGCCTTGGCGTTCGCCACCATGAACGGGGCATACGTGCCACCGATCTCGTGCAGCAGC
>CALLGK010000227.1 GCA_938009905.1 uncultured Acidimicrobiales bacterium
ATGTCGAGCATCTTCTCGTAGTCCGGGTTCTGCTCGTACACACTTGCGCTGTTGTTTGGTCCGAACGGCTCCGGCTGAAACCAGCGATCCCACTCGTGAGAGCCACGCACGAACTCAAGGCGTCCGTTCTCGGCCGTCGTGTGGTCGAGGGCAACCCAGACCGAGATCACGTCGCGCCCAGCTACGGGCCAGTAGGGCTGATCGTTGTGCCACCGGGTGCGATGGTCGGCGCCGGCTTCCTTCACAAACAGTTGGTCGTAGAGCAGGTTGAGCCGAGTGGCCCGCAGAAACGTCTGGGCGATGTCGACCGCAGGCGATTCGAGGCAGAAGGCCCGGAAGTCTGGATCGTTCTGCCAGATCCGCAGGTTGCCGTGAAAACGACCACCGGCAACGTCATAGGAATGGTCGAAGGGTCCTGGGTTCTCGATGTCGCGTTCGATGGCAGCGGCCAACCGCTCCAGCCACTCGTCGCCAATGACGCCTCGCAGCACCGTTGCGCCGTCGGCCCAGTACTGCTCGATGACTTCGTCGCCGATCTTCATATCTGGACCTTAGAACGTCGGGCCGAAGAGTTCCGTAGCGAGATCGACGGCGTGTTGCACAACTTGAAGCCGCTCGTCTTCGCGGGTGAGCAGCATCAGGCGGGTCACGGCTTCTGGGTCGCTCAGCGCAACGTAGGCGAGGTTGTCTGGCTGGAAGCTGCGCACGGTTTGGGGCACGACGGCCACACCCTCACCAGCAGCAACGAGGCCAACGATCGTCGTGTACTCCTGGGCCTCGATGACTGGCTCGTAGGAACCGCCAGCTGCTTCGAGCATGGCACGGAGCTCACTGGTGAGGGCGGGCGACTCGCTCTGGCTGAAGCTGATGAGCGACTCGCCAACTACTTCGGCCAACCGGAGCTTCTTCCGCTTCGACAGCGGATGGTCGGAGCTCAGCGCAACAAACAGACGCTCTTCGAGAATCACGGTGTGTGATAGCCCTGGTTCGTCGCCCCGAGTTCGAGCAATGCCGATGTCGATGTGGCGCTGAGGGAGCGCCTGGCCCTGGGCTTCTGAGCTCATGGTGTGGAGCTCGAATCGGACCTCGGGCCAACGCTCGCGATACGAGCGCAAGAACTGCGGCATCACGGCATACGACGACGAGTCAACGAAGCCGATGCGCAACACGCCGACATCGCCTCCGGCGTGTTCAGCCATAAGCCGTTCGAGCTCGTCGGCGTCTCGCAGCAGTTCGAGTGCGTGGGGGTACAGCGTGCGCCCCGCATCGGTGAGCGACACGCGACGCGTCGTGCGCTCAAAGAGCTCGGCTCCGATCTCGTTCTCGAGCAGTCGGATCTGCTGGCTCAGCGGAGGTTGTGCCATGTGCAGCAGGTCGGCCGCTCGACCAAAGTGCAACTCGTCGGCCACGGTGACGAAGTAGCGCAGCCGAGTCAGATTCATATCGACAGACTATCAATCAAGCCGAAATTGATACCGATTCGATGGCGCGAGTCGTCGTAGTGTCTGGTCCATGGCTTTCTTCAGCTTGAACGGATCGAAGAGCCGTGGGCAAAAACGCGGCACGTCGTATTCGGCTGGTGGTTTGCTCGCCAAGGGATTGAAGGGCGAGGACTGGCCCCGCGTCTGGCGAGACGTACCGCTCAAGTCGAGCTACGACGTCGTGATCATCGGTGGCGGCGTGCACGGGCTGGCGACGGCGTACTACTTGGCAACGAACCATGGCATCACCAACGTTGCGGTGCTCGACAAGGCCTACCTCGGCAGCGGCGGTTCTGGTCGCAACACGGCCATTGTGCGATCGAACTACCTGACTCCCGAGGGCGTTGCGTTCTACGACCGCTCTCTCAGCCTCTACAACACCATGACGGAAGATCTGAACATCAACGTGATGTTCAGCGAGCGAGGTCACCTCACGCTCGCTCATTCCGACTCCGCCCTTCGCACCATGCACTGGCGGGCCGAGGTCAACAAGCTGCAAGACATTGACTCGTCTGTCATTGATCCTCAACAGGTGAAAGAGATCGTTCCCAGCTTGAACATCTCACCTGGTGCCCATCACCCCATCGTTGGAGCGCTGTACCACCCGCCTGGCGGCATCATTCGCCACGACGCCGTGGTGTGGGGGTATGCCAGAGGCGCTGACCAGCGTGGGGTCGAGATGCATCAGAAGACCGAGGTGCTCGACATTCTTTGCGAAGGCGGCGAGGGCCCCGACGGCAAGGGGGCCGGTGGCAAGGTCACGGGCGTCCGCACCAACAAGGGCGACATCTCAGCGCCAATCGTTGTGAACTGCACGGCCGGTTGGGCATCGCTCATCAGCGATATGGCTGGGGTCAAGCTCCCGATCACCACCCAGCCCCTGCAGGCCGCCGTGACAGAACCAGTCAAAGTGTTCCTGCCGGCGGTTGTCGTGTCTGGTTCATTGCACGTCTACGTGAGCCAGACCGACCGAGGCGAGCTCGTGTTTGGCGCCGCGGTTGACCCGTTCACGAACTACAACGTGCGCGGTTCTCTGGAGTTCACCGAGGGATTGGCCGGTCACATTCTCGAATTGATGCCGGGTGTGTCGAAGATGCGACTCCTTCGTCAGTGGGCTGGCCTATGCGACATGACCCCCGACTACTCACCAGTGATGGGCGCGACCCCCGTGGAGGGGTTCATGGTCGACGTTGGCTGGGGCACCTACGGCTTCAAGGCCGGGCCCGTGAGCGGCGAGCAGATGGCCGAGGCTATTGCCACACAACAGACACCAAAGCTGATCGAAGCCTTCAAGCTCAGCCGCTTCGAAGCCGGAACCCTCGTTGGCGAAAAGGGCGCAGCGGCCGTCGGCCACTGATCGCCCGGAAGGACAGAACCATGCTTCTCGTGCCGTGCCCGAACTGCGGGCCTCGCAATGCCACCGACCTGCGCCATGTTGGCGAGTCGACCTCGCGCCCTGATCCGACGGTGGCGACGCCGGCGGAGTGGCGCGACTACCTCTACATGCGCAACAACGTTGCCGACTGGAACACCGAGACCTGGTATTGCACCAGAGGCTGTCGGAAGTTCTTCAAGCTTGAACGCAACACCGCAACCAATGAGTTTCGCAATCCGCCGATGCCCGGCAGCAAGGTCGGAGGTGTGGCATGAGGTTGCCAGCACAGCCCAACGAGGTTGTTGATCGGTCGAAGTCCGTCTCGTTTATGTGGAACGGCAAGCAGATCAGCGGCTTCGAGGGCGACACGATTGCCTCTGCGTTGATGGCAAACGGGGTCGAGATCGTCAGCCGCTCGATGAAGTACCACCGGCCTCGGGGGTACATGACGGCTGACTTCTGGGACCCGAACGGCTTCGTGCAGGTTGGCGATGAGCCAAACGTGCGAAGCGGCCACCGGCTCATCGAGCCAGGCATGGTGGTTGACCCACAAAACGTCTGGCCATCGCTCGACTACGACATCAAGGCCGCCAACGGTCTTGTCGGCCGCTTCCTCACCGCCGGCTTCTACTACAAGACGTTCATGAAGCCAGCCAAGCTGTGGCCGGCCTACGAGAAGGTGCTGTCGACGTTCGCTCCTGGTGGAACAGTCGATCTCGACACCCCGCAGCCCTACAACGACAAGCGCTACGCCCACCCCGATGTGGTCGTCGCCGGTGGCGGACCAGCGGGCCTTTCAGCCGCTATCGCAGCTGCTGAGGCTGGTGCGAAGGTGATGTTGGTCGAACACGAACACCACCTCGGTGGCCATCTCCGATGGGGTTCGGCTAGCGACGTCGCTCGAGCTGATGAGCTCGCGGCGGCTGCGGAGGCAGCGGGTGTGGAG
>CALLGK010000228.1 GCA_938009905.1 uncultured Acidimicrobiales bacterium
ACCATGGCGTAGGAGAGCACCGTCGGCAGCACGTTTGGAATAATCTCGCGACGCAGGATCGTTGCGGGCTTCGTGCCGATCGCTCTTGCAGCCAACACGAACTCGCGGTTGGATACCGCAAGGCTGTTGGCTCGGGACACACGGGTGTATGCCGGGATACTCAAGAAGCCGATGACCAGACTGATGGTGAGCAGGTCTCGAACCTTGAAGATCGACACCATCGCGAGCAACAAGATGAGGGCCGGGAAGGCGAGGATCACGTCGATGGCCGACATGATGAGCGTTTCAGTGCGGCCCCGGACGAAGCCGACCAGGCTGCCAAGGAAGCCGCCAACGATGATGCCGAAGCCTGCGGCCACCATGGCGACGATCAGGCTGACCCATCCACCGTGGATGGTGCGGGCGAAGGTGTCGCGGGCGATGGCATCGGTACCGAGCCAATGTTCGGCTGACGGCGACTCGATTGGCTCACCGTCGCCGAACTCACCCGTTGATGGATCGAAGTTGTTGGTTTGGAAGTTGGGATCTTGCAGCGGCAGTGCACCGTCGAAGATCACCGTGTCGATCTTGGCGTAGATCGCTCCACCGAACACCAGGATCAGCCAGATCGTGGAGATCTTGACGAGGACCGGCATCTCTTTGAACACCTGGAACACCGACGCTCGCTTGGGCGGAGTGCCTTGTGGCGCGTCGATCGGCAGCGCCGTCGACACCTTGGTCAGCTTGTCGCTGGGAAACTCGGTGGTCGTTCCTGGGTCTGTGGCTGTCATGTCAGCTCTTTCGGATACGAGGATCGAGGACGGAGTAGAAGAGGTCGACCACAGTATTGATCAACACGTAGGCGACGGCCACAAAGACCGTGATGCCCTGAATCACAAGAATGTCACGCTGATTGATGGCGTTGATGAGTCGGAACCCAAGGCCAGGAATAGCGAACAGTGTTTCGATAACAACGGTGCCGCCCAATAGTGCGCCGAAGTTGATGCCGACGATCGTGGCCAAGCTGAGTGAGCTTGGGCGTAGAGCGTGGCGGAAGAGGATGTAGCGATCGGACAGGCCCTTGGCCTTGGCCGATAGCACGAAGTTCTCTTGGAGGGTTGCGATCATGTCGGACCGCACGAGGCGGGAGAAGATGGCCATCTGCGTCAAGGCCAGAGCGGTCGCAGGGAGAATGGCTGTCTTGAAGTTCTCGAAGATCCCCTTGTCGGAGATTCGGTTCCAGTTTGAGGCTGGTAACCATTTCAACTTCACCGCGAACAGCCATATCAAGAAGATGCCGGTGATGAAGTTGGGCACCGAGAGCGCAACTTGCACCCCCGCGCTGGTGGTTTGGTCTTGCCATCGCCCTTGTCGATAGGCACCGATGATGCCGAGCGGAACGGCGAGGATCACCGCGATCACGATGGCCATGAAGGCCAGCTGAGCGGTGACGGGCAGGCGCTGGACGATGGTGTCGCCCCACACGGTCTGCCCACGGTTGATGTAGGACTCGCCAAGGTCGCCGGTCACGGCGTTGCCGAGCCAGTTCACATAGCGAACCGGGAGTGGATCGTTGAGCCCGAGTTCTTCTCGGATGCGTTCAACGGTTGCTTCGTCCCGGGGAGCGTCAACGCCAAGGATGGCGTTGACGGGATCGCCCGGGAGGAGCGAAGTCATGATGAATGACAGGAACGTGACCGCGAACAGTGTGGCTAAAAGCCTCAGCAATCTTGTTCCAAGAATTCTTCCCATGACTTCGCTTCCTCCCTCAGTGGGCGTCTTCGTTAACGATGTGTGTACCGCTCGGGATTACCCGGCGAGCCACACCTCTGCCCAGCGTCCTTCGACGTTGGGGATACCGATGCCGAGCTCGCCGCTCGGGGTGTGCCAACCGATGAGGCCCTGCACGTCTGGTGCGGTCACGAACGCCGTAGCGGTGTGGCCGGAGTACCAGATCGGGACGTCCTCAGCGATCTTCAGCATGATCGACTCGAAGAGTGCGTAGCGCTCGTCGAAATCGGCCGTCTGGGTTGACGCCACAGCGGCACCGAAGACTTCACCATCGAAGTAGTTGGCGAAGTTGAGCGGTGACACAACATCAGGGATGCCGGCTGCTTCTGCGATTTCAGCAGTTGGCGGCGCGAGGCCCTGAGTAAGACCCACGGATGGGTCGTCCTCTGAGCTCCAACGCCAGCAGTGCGCACCGTGTTCACCGACGAAGCCGTTTTCGGCGCCGAGGGCGTAGTTGATGTGGGTCTGCTGGTCGTAGTTGGTCAATTCGACGTTCACCAAGCCAGATGCCGACCAGGTCTGCTCAAGCACCTGCATGGCAGCGATGAGCGTGGGGTCTGGAGGGCAGGACAGTTCAACGTCGATTGGCTCGCCGACGGCTTTGCCGTCTGAGCGCTCAGGGTCGTCGACGTACTCCTGGAGGGTGCTGACACCGAGTTCGAAGTCGAATTGCGGCCAAGCGGCTGCAACCTTCTCTGAGTACCACGGTGAGTCGGGTGAGAACCACTGGGTTCCTGGCAGTGAGATGCCGGTGCCACCGAGTGCTTCAATCACGTTTTCCTGTGAGTTCATGTGGGTCAGGCCACGGCGAACTCGCACATCGTCATAGGGAGGAACCAGCGTGTTGAACTGGCCACCGCCGACGTTGTTGCCCTGGAACTCGAGCAAGGCGATGTCGTCGCCACCGTCACGAGCCGCACGGGCATCACGGATGGTGCCCTGACGGAGGGTCTGCATGGCGTCGACGGTGCCCGAAAGGACGGCGTCGAGGCGTGTGCCCTCATCTGGAATTGGTCGGAAGCTGATGGAGTCGAGGAACGGCAGCTGATTGCCGTCTGGATCGACGCCCCAGTAATCGGGGTTGCGCACAACAACGGTCTCGTTGTCGAGGTCGCGGCTCTCGATCATGAACGGGCCGGTGCCAATTGGGTTGGTGCTGTAGCCGTCTGGATCGGCGGCTGCCGCTTCAGGATCGAAGGGCATGCCGACTCCGGCTCGGGCCAGCGTTGCGGGGAACGCCGAGTTTGGCTGGCTCAGGGTGTAGGTGACTTCAAGCTCGCCGGTCGCTTCAACGCCGGCCAAGTTGGCGGCGGTTACGGGACCGGCAGATGCTGCACCGGTTTGCTGAATCGGGAACATGTCAGCGAGCGTCTGTGCGGTCAGCGGCGTGCCGTTGTGGAACACAACGCCTGGTCGAAGCACACCGACCCACTCAGTGAAGTCCTCGTTGGAAGAGATCGACTCGAGCAAGAACGGCTCGTACTGGCCGTCGACGGTCTGCTCCATGAGCTTGTCGTACAGCGTGACCATGATGTTGTAGCAAGGTGACGAGCATGAGTCTTCCCACGGACGAAGGCCAACAGCCTCGGCCTCAAGGCCGACGGCAATATCGCCGCCATACACTCGCTCGCCTTCGTTCTCGACCACCTCAGTATCGACGTCGCCTTCGGCTTCTTCACCGGCTTCCGCGATCGTGTCATCGGTATCGTCGGCGTCGGTATCTCCCCCACCGTCGCCCTCGGTCGTGTCGCTGCTGCTGTCGTCATCCGACGATGAATCACTGCCGCAGGCTGCGGCGATCATCGCAAATGAGAACAACAAGGCGAGCAGTTTGGACAAACTCCGCTTGCTCATGAATCTCCCCTTCATGTCTGGTGCGCCCGGGAAAGAGGACCGAACGCTGGGAGAGGTTTATCAGATGTGACGAGCGCCACAAAGTCTCGCACCCGATCGTCACATAACTGTGCCCGGACGCGACAGAGCCGTGACAACCGCAGTTGCCACGGCTCTGTGCAGTTTCGCGGTGTCAGCCGGGACTACCCAGCGATCCACACCTCACGCCACTGGCCAATGGCAGCGGGCGTACCGTTGCCAAGCGTGCCGGACGGCAGGTGCCAGCCGCTGAGACCCTGGATCGACGGATCGATCACGAGGGCGGTCGCGGTGTGGCCCGAGTACCAGATCGGAACCTCTTCGGCGATCTTCAGCATGATGCTCTCATAGAGTGCGTAGCGCTCGTCGAAGTCATCTGTCTGGGTCGCCGCAACGGCAGCGCCGAACGAGTCCGGATCGAACCAGTTCGGGAAGTTGAACGGTGAAACAACCTCGGGAATTCCAGCTGCTTCGGCAATTTCGGCCGTCGGAGGTGCCAAGAACGGATTGATGGCGACCGACGGATCGTCGTTGTCTGACCAGCGCCAGCAGTGGGCACCGTGTTCGCCGACGAAGCCGTTTTCGGCGCCGAGGGCGTAGTTGATGTGGGTCTGCTGGTCGTAGTTCGTCAGTTCAACGTTGACGAGTCCTGATGCCGTCCAGGTTTGCTCGATCACCTGCATGGCGGCGATCAAGGTTGGGTCTGGAGGACACGACAGTTCGACGTCGATTGGTTCGCCTGCAGCTTTGCCGTCTGAGCGCTCCGGGTCATCGATGTATTCCTGGAGGGTGCTGACGCCGAGCTCGAAGTCGAACTTGGGCCAGGCCTCAGCGACCTTCTCTGAGTACCACGGTGAGTCGGGCGAGAACCACTGGGTGCCTGGCAGGGAAATGCCGGTGCCACCAAGTGCTTCAATCACGTTCTCCTGTGAGTTCATGTGGGTCAGGCCACGGCGAACTCGCACGTCGTCATAAGGAGGCACCAGCACGTTGAACTGACCGCCACCGACGTTGTTGCCCTGGAACTCGACGAGCTCGATGGCGTCACCGCCTTCTTTGGCAGCTCGTGCATCGCGGATGGTGCCCTGGCGGAGTGTCTGTGCCACCTGTGTGGTGCCAGACAACGTCGCATCGAGGCGTGTGCCCTCATCGGGGATTGGTCGGAAGCTGATCTCATCGAGGAACGGCAGTTGGTTGCCGTCTGGATCGCTCATCCAGTAGTTGTCGTTGCGAACCACGATGGTTTCGTTGTCGAGGTCACGGCTCTCGAACACAAATGGTCCGGTTCCGATCGGATTCTCGTTGTACCCATCCGGGTCCGATGCGGCAAGCGCAGGATCGAACACTGCGCCGACCTCGAGCCTCGAGAGGAAGGCTGGGAAGGCAGAGTTCGGTTGGCTCAAGGTGTAGGTCACCTCGAGGTCACCCGTTGCTTCGACCCCGGCCAGATTCGATGCACTCACCCGACCAGCCGATGCGGTACCGGCCTGTTGGATTGGGAACATGTCGGCCACGGTCTGGGCGGTCAGTTCGGTGCCGTTGTGGAACGTGATACCACTGCGAAGTACGCCGGTGTAGACCGTGAAGTCCTCATTGGCTTCGAGGGACTCGAGGAGGAACGGCTCGTAGTTTCCGTCGACCGTTTGCGCCGTCATCGTGTCGTAGATCGTGAGCATGATGTTGTAGCAAGGAGACGAGCAGGAGTCTTCCCAGGGGCGCAGGCCAACGGCCTCGGCTTCGAGCCCGACGGCGATCGTTCCGCCGTAGACGCGTTCGCCCGTGGTTTCTTCCACAACGGTGTCGACGTCGCCGTCAGCGACGTCGCCAGATGAGACGTCGTCGTCTGGATCGTCGTCTCCCCCGTCCCCGTCTCCGCCGTCGCCGTCACCGTCATCGGTTTCTGTGACGTCGCCTGTTCCCTCTTCGTCTGATGATGAGTCCCCACCGCAGGCTGCGGCAATCATCGCGAACGAGAACAGCAAGGCGAGGAGCTTTGTCAAACTCTGCTTGCTCATGAATCTCCCCTTCATGTTTGCCCCGGTCACGCGACCAGGACCGATGGAGAAAATTCTTAGCAGATGTGACGTCGGGCACAAACCGCAGCCCGAGGGATCGTCATCTGGCCGACACGCAACTGTCGTTGAACGTCATCAGCCGCCGGAGCGATTTAGAGCGCCGAAGATCGGTGTGCGGCACGCTTCTGGAGCCAGTCACCAACACCGTTGAGTGACAGTACCGTGAACACGAGCGCCAGTGAAGGCACAACCACCTGGAGCAGGTTGAGGTCGATGTCTCGGCGAGCCTGGTTGATCATGTTGCCCCAGGTTGAGGTGGGGAGCTGCACGCTCAAGCCAAGGAAGCTCAGCGAGCCCTCGACCACGATCACGAATGCTGCGGCCACCATGGCGTAGGAGAGCACCGTCGGCAGCACGTTTGGAATAATCTCGCGACGCAGGATCGTTGCGGGCTTCGTGCCGATCGCTCTTGCAGCCAACACGAACTCGCGGTTGGATACCGCAAGGCTGTTGGCTCGGGACACA
>CALLGK010000229.1 GCA_938009905.1 uncultured Acidimicrobiales bacterium
TTCCCCAAGAAAGACACCGTCGCCGGCATCTACAGCAGGGTGGTCAACAGCCAGGCCAAGCTCGCAGACGTTCTTGAGACCGACTATCCGTGGTGCGCCGATCATCTCGACGACCTCAAGACCATCTTCTCGGCCTACACCACCCGCAAGCGACGGCACCACGTGCTCGACTACGACGACCTGCTGCTCTTTTGGCGAGCACTCACTTCGGCGCCCGCCGCTGGGCCGCAAATGCGTGAGCTCTTCGATCACATCCTGATCGACGAATACCAAGACACCAATCCGATTCAGTCCGACATCATCCGCGGCATGTGCCGACCCATGACCGCAGACCTCGATGCCGAGGCCGGCGTTGTGAGCACAAGACCAACCGAGGTGTGCGCAGTCGGCGATGACGCCCAGGCGATCTACGGCTTCCGATGCGCCTCCGTCGAAAACATGTGGGCCTTCCCGGAGCACTTTCCTGGAGCTACCACCGTCACGCTCGAGCAGAACTATCGCTCGACGTCGCCGATCCTCGCCGTGGCCAACGGCGTGCTGGCGGCTGCTCCGAAGTCTGTCGGGCCCACCAGCCACTTCGCGAAGGAGCTGTGGTCGACCAAAGCCAATGGCACCACACCAATGCTGCTCACACATCACGATGAGGGGGCGCAAAGCCGCACGGTGTGCGAGACAATCCTCGACGCCCGCGAACGCGGCATCGACCTCCGTGATCAGGCCGTGTTGTTCCGAGCCGGTCATCACTCAGATGGTCTTGAGCTCGAACTTGTGCGGCGCGACATTCCGTTCGTGAAGTACGGCGGGCTCAAATACCTCGAGTCGGCCCACGTCAAAGATCTCCTTTCGCTGCTCCGCATTCTCGACAACCCGGCAGACGTGCTGGCCTGGCACCGAGTGTTGGCATCGATGGAAGGAATCGGCCCGGCGACGGTTCGTCGACTTGTGGATGAACTGGGCATCGATGCCGACCCTGCAACCGATGGCGGCGAGCCCCAAGCCCTTGCACGGTTTGTGGCCGGCGTCGGAAAAGTGCCAGCCGCAGCTCGGGCCGAAGCAGATGAACTGCGAGCCGCGTTCGCGGACTGTCTCGGATCATCGGCTGACGCCGAGATGGTGCCGGCCGAACAGGTCGACCGGCTGAAGCCGTTCTGCGCCATGGTGTTCCCGAGCCGCTACGACAATGCGTCGGCCCGACTAAGCGACATCGACCAGCTCGCGGCATCGGCCAGGGCGTACGGCTCACGTCAACGCTTTCTCGCTGAGCTCACGCTTGACCCTCCTGGCAAGACCAGCGAGCAAGCGGGCCCACCACACCTCGACGACGACTGGCTCACGCTCAGCACCATCCACTCCGCCAAGGGCGGCGAATGGCGAGCCGTGCACCTCATCCACGCCGCCGACGGCAACCTGCCGAGCGACATGGCCCTCGGCGATCAAGCAGGCATGGCCGAGGAATTGCGGCTGATGTATGTGGCGCTCACTCGAGCGAAGGACGAACTCACCGTGCACGCTCCGCTCCGCTTCCACGTGAACCGCTACGGCAGCGACGACCGCCACGTGATGGCCCAACCAAGCCGATTCCTCGATCCGGTGCGCAACCTGTTTGACGAGGGCGCAAGCAGGGCCCAGCCGTCGATCGAAACCGTGATCGAACTCGACGGTGTCGGCGTGACAGACGAAGTCGACACCCTGCTCGCATCACTCTGGGACTAGGGCAGCCGCACAGTCAGCGAGCGGGCCGATCGATCGCTCGGTAGCGTTCGATCCATGCCTCGGCTCATCGCCTCGCCACCTGAATTCGTTGACAACGCACCGGTGGTGGTCAACGTCGGACGCACGATCATCGCATCACCGGAGGCCATCTGGGCTGCCCTCACCCACAACGAGACGTGGCCAGAGTGGTTTCCCGACATGAAACGGTGCGAGACCACCTCGTCACCCGGTGATGGCATCGGGGCAACCCGCACCGTGAAAGTCGGGAACCTCGTGGCAGAAGAACAGTTCATCTTCTGGGACCGTCCCAAGGACTGGGGCTTCGCGATGACCAAGACCAACCTGCCCCTGGCCAAGCAGTTCGTCGAACGAGTGCAACTCGACACAAGCACGCATCAGTCAGACGAAGCGCGGGCCAACACCGTCACCGAGGTTCGTTACACCGGCTACATCGAACCTCACCTCCTGATGAAGCCGTTTGCCGGGCTTCTCAAGATGCAAGTCCGCACCACGTGGGAGAAGGCCCTCGTCGGGCTTGCTGAGCACGTCGAGCGCTGAGCGTCAGACTTCCAACGTGTCCGAAGCATCGATGCAGCAGACGATCGAGATTCCGCCGTCGCTCGATCTGGTCAACACGATCCGCGGTGCGAAGAATCCGGTGCTCATCGGACCAACTGAATCGTGGTGGAGCACCCGCACACCAGAAGGTCTCGGCTCGCTGTCGCTTGTGCGCACCGAGCTAGACACGGTGCAAGCGACAGCCTGGGGCGACGGGGCTGGGTGGCTCATCAGGCAAACGCCAAGACTCTGTGGGGCCGACGATGATCTCACCGGATTCCATCCAACGGGGAAGGTTGGCGAGATCTGGCGCAAGGCGCCGTTCAAGCTGGCCCGCACCGACATCGTGTGGGACAGCATGGTCGGAGCGGTGTTCGGCCAGAAGGTGCAGACGTTCCACGCCAAGCGCAGCCGTCGGGCGCTGGCCAAGAAGTTTGGCGATCCAGCACCGGGGCCACGAGAGGGCTGGATTCTGCCCTCAGCCGAACGAGTGGCCGAAATGGGCTACTACGACTTTCATCCCCTCAACGTGGAACGTAAACGAGCGGAAACGCTGATCCGTGTTGCGAACGAGATGCGGCGTATGGGCGACCTTTCGGCGCGAACCCCGGCCCAGGTGCAGGCCCGTCTGCAACGCATTCGGGGCATCGGACCTTGGACGGCGGCAATGGTGACCGCTACGTCGTTAGGCGACCCAGACGCGGTGCCCGTTGGCGACCTGCACATCCCCAACAACGTGACGTTCCTGCTCGCCGGAGAACCTCGCGGCAACGATGCCCGCATGCTCGAATTGCTTGAGCCCTACGCCGGCCATCGTTGGCGAGTTGTGCGAATGGCCAAGGGTGTGAAGACGCCCCGCTACGCCCCACGGCTTGATCTCTATGGGTCGGGTCTCGAGATGGGCCGCTAGCCACATGGTGGCCAAGCAAAACCCGGCCAACGGCGACTCCGCCATCCTGCGTGTTGGCTGTCCGATGTGGGCCAACCGGGAGTGGGTTGGCCGATGGTTTCCGGCAACAACGGCGGCCGGCGAAGAGCTCTCGGTGTATGCCACCTGGTGCACAACCGTCGAAGGCAACACCACGTTCTATGCCTCGCCGTCCGAGGCTGCAGTGCAGCGCTGGGCCGAGCTTGCCCCTGCCGACTTTCGGTTCTGTTTCAAGCTGCCTCAGCACATCACGCACGAGCGTCGTCTGCGCGACGTCGAAGAACTGTTGCACGATTTTCTCGCTGCCCTCGAGCCGCTCGATGAGCGCGTCGGCCCGATCCAGATTCAGCTGCCGGCAACGTTTGCGCCAGACGATCTTCCTGTGCTCGAGAGTTTCTTGCGATCGGTGTCGACGGCTCGCGACTGGGCGGTGGAAGTGCGCCACAGCGAGTTCTTCGTCGGTGGCGACGCCGAACGTCCGCTTGACGACCTTCTGCGAAGCGTGGGCGCAAACCGTGTGATCCTCGACAGCCGAGCGTTCTTCGATTCTGTGCCCGTCACACCCCAGGAGCGCGAAGCGTGGGAACGCAAACCACGGCTGCCCGTGCGTCCCGTCGCCACCGGCCGACAGCCGCTCGTTCGGCTCATTGGCCAGTCCGATACCGACGCCAGCATGCAGCACTGGCACCAGTGGGTGCCAAAGCTCGCCGATTGGGTCGCCGCCGGTCTCGAGCCTCACGTCTTCACCCACACTCCCGACAACCGAGATTCGCCCCCGCTGGCCCGTGAGCTCTGGGCCGCCGTGCGCGACGAACTGGCGGACCGAACCGGCGAAGATCACAAGCAACCCGTCGATCTCACGCCGCTTCCTGAAGCGATCGAGGCGGAAGAGCAGCTCGGGTTCTTCGAATAGCCACCAAATTTCGTTGCAGCGGCTACAACAAGGCCATGCATGTGGTGATTGTCGGAGCAGGACTGGCCGGTCTGTCGGCCGCAGTCGAGTTGCATCAGCAGGGCCACGAAGTGCAACTGCTCGAAGCGAGCGATGGCGTTGGTGGTCGCGTGCGAACCGACGAGGTTGATGGCTTTCAGCTCGACCGAGGGTTCCAAATTCTTCTCGAGGCGTATCCCGAAGCGCAGGACATGCTCGACTACGCCGCCCTCGACCTGCATCCTTTTGCCCCTGGGGCGACCATCCGGCTCGATGGCGGCTTCCATCGCCTCGGTGATCCGTTGCGAGAACCCAAGCAGCTGGTCTCAACGCTTAAAGCACCGATCGGCTCGCCGTTCGACAAAGCCCGCATCCTCGCCTTTCGCTTGGCTGTTTCGAAGGGAACCGTCGACGATCTTTGGAAGGGTGTCGGCACCACGGCCATCAGCCGATTCGAACGGGCTGGTTTCAGCCAAGACATGATCGAGCGCTTCCTGCGTCCACTGTTTGCTGGCATCACGCTCGACCCAGAGCTGCAAAGTTCAAGCCAGGTCGTCGAGTTCGTCTTTCGCATGCTCAGTATGGGCAACGCCGTTGTGCCGTCGAAGGGCATGGGAGCCATCTCGGATCAACTTGCCGCCCGTCTGCCGGCCGAGTCGGTCCAACTATCGACACCGGTGGCCGAGCTTGGCAAGGGCGCCGTACGCCTCGAAGGCGGCAACACGATCACCGCCGATGCCGTGGTGCTGGCCACGGGAGCCACAGAAGCGTCCCGGCTTGCCGGGTCGGCTGACCCGGGCTGGAACGGCGTCACCAGCATGTGGCTTGCCGCAGACGAGGCACCGATCGATGAGCCAGTGTTGGTGCTGAACGGCGAGGGTGTCAGCCCCATCAACTCGATGGTGGTGATGAGCAACGTCTGCCAGAACTACGCGACCAACGGCAAACACCTCATGGTTGTGTCGACGCCATCAACCGGCGCTGAACTGCCGGCTGCCATGCGGCGCCAGCTCGGTGATTGGTTCGGTGGGGTCGCTGAATCATGGGAAGAGGTGCGCGTCGACGTGATTGAGAAGGCGCAACCCAAGCAGCTTCCCGGCCACGACGGCCGAGCTCCACTGTCGCTCGACAACGGTGTGTGGATCGCTGGCGATCATCGGCGCGACGCGTCAATCAACGGCGCCATCGGCTCAGGGCGAGCTGTCGCTCAAGCCGTCAGCGCCACCGGGTGAACCGGCGTTAACGAGGCGGGGCGTTGTTGCTTCGTGCCGGCATGGCCTGGATGGCACGAGCCGCCGCGTTCACAAGATCGACGAGCGTACGACCGCCCACAATGAGGGCGCAGCCGATGGCGATGACCAGCATCGTCTCGTTCGGGCCCGTGTTTGGCAGCTCTTCTGTGCCTTCTTCGTCATCTTGAAGCTGAGCCGCTGCTGCGAGCTCTTCATCGTCGCCGCTTGCGGCGGCGACATTCTCGACGGTTGTTGACGTCGCCGCGGCCGCCGCAGTTGTGGGAGCAGCGGTTGTTGGTGCAGCAGTTGTGGGAGCAGCGGTTGTTGGTGCCGCGACAGCCTCGGTGTCGTCACCTTCGGCGTCGTCGGCTGCCGCGTCACGAATTGTTGTCTGCACCGTTGGAGCAACGGTGATGACGGGTTCTGCCGTCGTGGTGGTCTCTTCAACCCCAGGATCGTCAGACGAGTCGTTCAGCGATTGTTCGCTGATCGAGCTGCACGCAGCGAGACCAAGACTGGCTGCTACGAGGAAGGTGCGGGTCGCAAGACCCAATCTGACGTGCTCCACACTCTCAGGATGACGGCCCACAATGGGAACTTCATGAGTCGAGGTGCGGCCGGCGTGGGCCGATCGGACCACTACCGTTCGAGATGTCATGCCCGAGCTCCCCGAAGTAGAAACCGTGCGTCGCCAACTTGCCCCTCGGCTGGTTGGGAGGCGCGTGCTCGAAGCTGGCTCGCATCCGTCGATCAAGTTCACGCCAGCCGTCGACGCCATCGATACCGAAATCGTCGATGTTGGCCGCCGAGGCAAGTACCTCCTTGTCGAACTCGACGACGCTCGGGAGCTCGTCGTTCACCTCGGCATGACCGGCGTGCTGCGCTTTCGCGACGGGCCTCATGACGACACCGATCCCTACCTCCGGGCGTGGTGGACGCTCGACGCCGGCTCACCCGGCATCGCCGAGACACTCGAGTTCGCGGACGTCAGACGATTCGGTCGACTGCGGGTTGTTCCCAAGGGCGACTACCGCGACATCCCCACGCTCGCCAACGCCGGCCCAGAGCCGTGGGATCCGGCCCTCACCACCACCCGCTTCTGGGAAGCCATCAAGGCCAGCAACCGTCCCATCAAGACGCAGCTGCTCTCACAACGGCCAATCGCTGGTGTTGGAAACATCTACGCAGACGAAGCGCTGTGGATCGCAGAGATCAATCCGATGGCTCGCCGCCTGGGCAAAGATCGAGCCGAACGCCTCCTTGCCGCCCTCAGAGAGGTGCTTGAGCAAGGCATCGAACTCGGCGGCACGACACTTCGTGACTACCGCAACGCCGAAGGCGGCACCGGCGGAAACCAGCATCGGCTGTTGGCCTACGGGAGGGCCGGGCAGCCATGCGGTCGCTGCAATCGCGAGCTGGATTCACGGGTGATCGATGCCCGCACCACAACGTGGTGTCGCACCTGCCAAGCCCGTTGAGCGCCGCCCCGTACACTGCGGCCATGACGTCGTGGTTGACGGAAGCTGAGCAACAGACCTGGCGAACATTCCTCGCGGTCGTTCAGCGGTTCCCAGAAGAGCTCAACCGTCGGCTCGAGGAGCGTTCAGGGCTGGCCCTCACCGACTACGAGATTCTCGTGCTCTTGTCGGAGGCCACCGATCGACGGCTTCGCATGAGCGAGCTGGCAGAGGGGGCCATCGTGTCCCGTAGCCGGCTGACCTACCGGGTCGACAAGTTGGTCGATCGCGGCCTGATCAGTCGCGAGGCCTGCATCGACGATGGCCGCGGCATGTGGGCCGTGTTGACCGATGACGGCTTCCACCTGCTCGAAGCCGCCGCCCCTGGGCACGTCGATGACGTGCGCGAGCTCGTGTTCGATCAGCTTGGCTCAGACCAGGTCGACCAGCTCAGCGCGATCGTCGCCCGCCTAGAACCAAGACTGTCGTGACAGCACCTTCGGTCCGAATCATCGGGCCAGGCCGAGCTGGTGGTTCGCTCGCCGCCGCGCTCGAGGCTGTCGGATGGCCGGTCGACGTGCTCGGACGCAACGACGACCTGTCTCGGGCACTCGACGGCGTCGATCTTCTGGTGCTCGCCGTTTCCGATGGAGCGATTGCCGAGGTCGCCGCGGCTGTCGAACCAGCAGACGGTGTGGTGGCCCACCTCTCTGGCTCGCGAACACTCGACGAGCTCGCACCTCATGCCCGGCGGGCATCGATGCATCCGTTGATGTCGCTTCCCGATCCACAACGGGGCGCGGCTCGCCTTCTCGACAACTGTGCGTTTGCCGTTGCCGGTCACCCGATCGGCACGCGGCTCGTCAAAGCGCTCGGCGGACGAGGCTTCGCCGTCGACGATGCCAACCGTGCGACCTATCACGCGGCGGCCAGCATCACCGCAAACCATCTCACGGCTCTCTGCGCCCAAGTCGAACGCCTCGCGGCATCGATCGACGTACCGGTCGATGCCTTCTGGGATCTCGCAGCGGCTTCGCTCGACAACGTTCGATCAAGCAACGCCCACGATGCCCTCACAGGGCCTGCAGCTCGTGGCGACTGGAGCACCATCACCGCCCACCTGGCATCACTGCCCCAGGAGGAGCAAAGCCTCTACCGTGAGGCCGCCAAGGCCGCAGCTCGACTCGCTGGCCAGCCTTGGCCGGACGAACTCGACAACCCCCTCGACTGATATGGCCATCGACACCCTCACCACAATTCAAGAGACACGAGCCCGCCTCGATGAGGCAAGAGCCGCTGGCAAACGGATCGGCTTCGTTCCCACCATGGGTTTTCTGCACGACGGCCACGCTTCGCTCATGCGGGCGGCTCGCGAAGACAACGACATCGTGATGGCGAGCATCTTCGTCAACCCGTTGCAGTTCGCCGCTGACGAAGACCTCTCCGACTATCCGCGAGATCTCGAACGAGATACAGAACTCGCCGACACCAACGGCGTCGACATTCTCTTCGTACCAACGGTCGACGAGATGCATCCGCTCGGCCCCGTGCTCACCACGGTGACGGTCGACGAGATCTCGACTCGCTGGGAAGGGGCCACCCGGCCAACGCACTTCGCCGGCGTCGCAACCGTTGTGTCGAAGTTGTTCAACATCTGCGGACCGGCGCGGGCCTATTTCGGCGAGAAGGACTACCAGCAGCTCGCTGTGATTCGCCGGATGGTCGCCGACCTCTCGATTCCTGTTGATGTTGTTGGCTGTCCGATCATCCGCGAAGACGACGGACTGGCGATGTCGAGCCGCAATACCTACCTCACCCCAGAGCAACGAGAGGCCGCACCTGTCCTACGACGGGCACTTGATGCCGGTATCGCTGCGATCGACCACGGCGCAACGGATCCGGTTGCCGTGGTGAAGGTCATGACGAGTTTCATCAACGAAGAACCGCTCGCAGAGCTGGATTACGCCGCCGCTGTCGATGCGGCAACGCTCGAGACGCCAGACGTGCTGCTCGGTGAAATCCGGCTTTTGATCGCCGCGCAGGTTGGCCGACCTCGACTGATCGACAATGCCGGTGCCACCATGGGGCTATGACAAGCAAGGTCACCGTTCCCAAGGTCCAAGCCTCGAAGGTTGCCACGGGTGCCGACCCACTGGTGATGGTTACGGCATACGACGCTCCGTCGGCGCGGGTGGCCGATGCCGCCGGTGTCGACATGATCCTCGTTGGCGACAGCGTTGCGATGGTGGTGTTGGGCTACGACGACACCTTGCAGGTGACAATCGACGACATGGCCCACCACGTGCGGGCTGTCGCTCGAGCCAATCCCAGCTCGCTCATCATTGGTGATATGCCGTGGATGAGCTTCCACGTCTCGGTTGAAGACACGGTGCGAAACGCGGCCACGTTGATCCGAGCTGGCGCGCAGTGCGTGAAGGTCGAAGGTGGGCGCAAGCGCATCAAGATGATCGAGGCCATTCGAGCCGCCGAGATCCCCGTAGTTGGCCATGTCGGGCTCACCCCGCAATCAGCCAACGTGATGGGTGGCTTCAAGATTCAAGCTCGTGACGCCCACGACGTGCGGCGAACCATCGCCGCTGCGAAGGGCCTGCAAGCCGCCGGTTGTTTCGCCATCGTGGTGGAGGGCGTGCCAGACATCGCAGGCCAGATGATCACTGATGCGCTCGACATCCCGGTGATTGGCATCGGAGCGGGGGCCAACACCGACGGCCAGGTGCTCGTGTACCAAGACGTCATCGGCCTCGAGAACCGCTTCAAGCCTCGGTTTGTGCGCCGCTACGGCACCGCGTTCGAGGATCAGGTCACCTCGCTGACCAACTATGCGAACGACGTCCGCAGCGGCGCGTTCCCTGGGCCAGACGAGACGTACAAGACCTCAGACAACCTTGCCGAGGCCCTCGGTCTGTACGGATCGCAACCGACCTAGCGAAATCCCCCGATGGGCGTTCCCGGGAACACAACACGGCGCGGCTAGGTTCAGACCTCAATGGCGCCTATCAGACTCCGAGCACCGTCAGCCTTCGAGAAGGGCTTCGCGCAGATCCGCGACGAGCTGGATGTGCCCGCCGCGTTCCCCCAGGTCGTGCTTGACGCCGCAGAGGCCGCCCACCTCGATGAGTCGGGTCGCCGCGATGCACTCGACATTCCGTTTGTAGCGATCGACCCGCCGGGTGCGACCGATCTCGACCAAGCGTTTGCCGCTGAGCGTCGAGGCGAGGGCTACCGCGTGTTCTACGCCATCGCCGACCTCGGAGCCTTCCTGGAGCCAGGGGGCGTGGTTGATCTTGAGGCCCGCACTCGCGGCACCACGCTGTACAGCCCAGACATCCGCACGCCGCTGCATCCGCCCGTGATCTCAGAAGACAGGGCGAGCTTGCTGGCCGGCACGGTGAAGCCAGCGTTGCTGTGGACGATCGATCTCGACAGCGACGGGCTTCCCGTTGACTCGTCGTTTGAGCGGGCCATGGTGCGGGTTCGCGAAGCGATTCAGTACACAACCGCTCAGCAACGCATCGACGACAACGACGACATGCTCGTCCTGCTGAAGGAGATCGGCATTCTGCGGCAACAGCAGGAGGCCGCCCGCGGTGGCGTCAGCCTGAACCTGCCGTCACAAGAGGTCACCGAGCACGACGGCACCTACGCCCTCAAGTACGACTCCTCTATGCCGGTCGAGAACTGGAACGCCCAGATCTCGCTGCTCACCGGCATCGTTGCCGGCAACACGATGTACAACGCAAGCGTCGGCATCTTGCGCACGCTGCCGCCGACCCGCAAGCAAGACTTGCGACGGCTTCGGCGCCAAGCGAAGGCGCTCGGCGTCGACTGGCCAGATCACATCGACTACCCAGACTTCGTGCGTTCGATCAAGCCAGAGAACGCCACAACCAACGCCTTTCTTCTGCAGGCCGCTCGCTCATTCCGCGGTGCCGGTTACCTGGGCTTTTCTGGCGAGAAGCCTGACTACGCAGAGCACGGCGCCATCGCTTCGATCTACGCCCATGTCACGGCGCCGCTCCGGCGTCTCGTCGATCGGTTTGGCAACGAGATTCTGCTGTCGTTGTATGCCGGCGAAGAACCTCCGGCCTGGGCCGTCGAAGCCCTCGAAGAGCTTCCATCGTTCATGGGTCGGGCCAAGTCGAAGGAGTCAGCTCTGGAGCGCTCGATGGTCGACTTCGCCGAGGCGATGGTTCTCGAGCCGCAAATCGGCTCAACCTTCGATGGCTTCGTGGTTGACATCAACGAGAAGCGGGGCCGAGCCACCGTGCAGCTCCGCGACCCAGCCGTCGTCGCCAACGTCGATCCGAAGGGTCTCGAACTCGCACAAGAGTTGCAGGTCACGCTCAAGGCGGTTGACACCTCGAAGCGAACACTCGACTTTGACGTTGTTGCGTAACGGTCTCGCCGATGGCTGAGCGTCCAACGCGGTGGGACCCTCTCCCCCAGCAACCGTCAGACGTGCCGTGGCCGACAGAGGCATGGCCTACGTCGCAACTCGCACGTGACGTCGATGCCGATCGGGTTGGCCAACTCTTCGCGCAGGCCTTCGGATCGGCTGACATACCGCCCGACCCGGCGACAGAACTCATGCTCGCAGCTGTCGTGATTCATCGTGGCCACTTGGTCACCGAGGGGTACGGCACAACAGCCTCAGCAACCGAGACGCTCATCTCGTGGTCGATGGCCAAGAGCGTTACGCAAGCGCTCGTGGGCCTGTTGGTACTCGATGGGTTGATCGATCTTGATGCCCCGGCGCCCGTCGCGGCATGGGCCAACGACGAGCGGTCTGCCATCACGATCCGCCAGCTTCTGGCCATGACGAGTGGCCTCTCGTTCAACGAGGACTACGTCGACGATCAGGTCTCTGACGTGATCGAGATGCTGTTTGGCTCGGGTCGACCAGACGTGGCCTCCTATGCCATCAACCAGCCGCTGGTGGCCGAACCAGGCACGCTCTACAACTACTCAAGTGGCACCACGAACATCGTGGCCAAGATCTGTGGCGACATCCTCGGCGGCGAGGCCGGCGTGAGGGCCTACCTCAGCGAACGACTCTTCGAACCGCTTGGCATGGCAAGTGCCGATCCACGTTTCGACGATGCCGGAACGTTCATCGGCTCGTCGTTTCTCTACTGCACCGCCCGGGACTTCGCCCGCTTCGGATACCTCTACCTGCGTAGCGGTGCGTGGGACGGCACTCAGCTTCTTCCGGACGGATGGGTCGATCTCGCGCGCCGTCCTCTCGACATTCCGGTCGACGAGGACTTTCACTATGGGAGTCATTGGTGGCTCTGGGACGACACGAGTGGCGCCTTCGGCTGCCACGGTTACGAGGGGCAGTACATCATCGTTGTGCCGGCCCGCGACCTCATCGTGGTCAGGCTCGGCAAGACTCCTTCATACGACAAGATTGGAGTCATTCAGTGGCTACACGACCTCATCGCCTGCTTTCCCGAATCATCGCCGTCGTAGCGCTTGCCGTCCTTGCGAGCGCATGCGGAGACGATGCCGAACCAGCGGCAGCCCCGACTGCTTCTGCCGGAGCATCTGAAACCACAGCAGCCACGTCGGACGAGACGGACACCACCGAAGCCGAGGTAGACGAGGCCGAGACCACGACCACACAGGTCGACGAGACCGCAGCTGACGACACCGAGGTTGAATTGACGAACGAAGCTCCGGCCGAGGAGCTCTTTCCCGACGTCATCGGAGCGACCGCGATACAAGATGCAGACGGCACATGGACCTTCTCCGCAACCCTTAGCTCGCCGTACGACTCACCAGAGCGCTATGCCGATGCGTGGCGAGTGGTCGATGCCGACGGCAACGAATACGCCGTTCGAGTCCTGACCCACGACCACGCAAACGAGCAACCGTTCACGCGCTCTCAGGGCGGCGTCGCCATCCCAGATGACGTCAGCATCGTCACGATCGAAGGCCGCGATCAGGTCAGCGGTTGGGGCGGCGCAACCTTCGAGCTCGAGCTCGCCCGATAGCCCGCTTCGACCTCGTCAACTGGCACCGACCGAACTGGCACCGTTTTGCGCACACGCCGCGC
>CALLGK010000230.1 GCA_938009905.1 uncultured Acidimicrobiales bacterium
GGAGCGGCCGTTGGCCTCAAGGGCTTCTACATGAACTACTTCGCCACGCGTATCGCTCCGGTCGGCGCCGTTGGTCGTGATGTCGTGGCGTCCACCTTCTTCTACTTCGGCCCGCATCGCATTCACCGAGCCATCCCCGATGCCTGGACGTTCTCGAGTCCGGAACAGATCATCGCCGCCCGCTACCGAGGCATGGACGGGGCCTTGCGCCGCATCTACCCAGATGTTCAGTCCGAGGCTTTTGTCGAGGCCGCAGCTCTCGCCCGCCGAGCAACAGCTGAGTGCGAACCGATCGGCCGTCTGCTGTTCACCGGTTGGGCGAGACTGCCATGGCCAGACGAACCGCACCTTGCCCTCTGGCACGCCTGCACGCTGCTCCGTGAATTCCGCAGCGGAAACCATCTCATCGCACTCTGTGCTGAAGGTCTCGACGGCATCGAGTCGGTGGTGACCCATGTGGCAGTCGGGGGAGCACCTCGGGTCTGGATCCGCGAGGAGGCCGGCTGGACAGAAGACGATGAGGCGGCAGCCGTTGCCCGACTTCAACGCAGAGGTTGGTTGGACGACAACGGCGAAGCAACCGACGAATGCTTCGCTGGGCGGGCGCGCGTTGAAGCGCTCACCGATGAGCTTGATGCGCCGGTGTGGAGCGGTCTCGGCATCGACGCCAGCCAGCAACTGTTCGATGTGCTGTCACAGCTTGTGCAGGTGCTCCCTCCAGACGACCAGCTCGACTGGCAGCACCACTACGGCGAAGGGGCCTAGCGCCCGAGCGGGCTAGTGCTCGCCGAAGGTGTCCCAGTGCGTGAGCTCAGCGGCCGGCAGTCGCTTCGCCAGCTTGAAGTCAGTGCCGATCGTGTAGGCCACCGGGAAGAGTCCGGCCTGGGTGTACTTGTCGAACGGAATGCCAAGAATCTCCGCTGCCTTCTCCTCATCGGGAAGGTGCAGCGTGGTCCAGGCCGAACCGAGGCCGCGTGCCCGCAGCGCCATCATGAAGCTCCACACCGCCGGCAGGATTGAGCCCCACTGGCTGGCTTGGGCGAAGGTCGGCAAGCCTTCGTCGAGCCGTCCTTCGATCATGGGGATCACCATGTAGGGCGCCCGCTCGAAGTTGTCGGCCAAGTAGTAGGCAGACGATCGCACCTTCTCCTGGCGATCGGCCCGGGTGTCGCCCTCGGCGTACTCGCGACCCGGTTGCGCGGCGTAGGCCGTGAAGTTCTTGTGGTACAGCTCCGCGATGGCCTTCTTCTTGGCCTCGTCGGCCACCACCATCCACTGCCAGCCCTGGGTGTTCGAACCCGTGGGTGCCTGCAGGGCGATGTCGATGCATTCGAGGACGGTGGCCCGATCAACGGGCTTGTCGAAGTCGAGCCGCTTACGTACGGACCGGGTGGTCGTCAGAACTTCGTCAGCAGTGAGGTTGAGATCCATACGGCAGAGCGTGCCACACTTCGGCCATGCGAGCCGTGCTGTGTGTTGAGGTCGATACACCTCTCGAAGTCCGCGACGATCATCCAGAACCAACGGGCTCTGGTGAGCTCGTCGAGGTCACCGCGTGCGGCGTCTGTCATTCGGATATTCACGTGGTCGACGGCGTGTATCCCAGCCCGCTTCCGCTGGTGCTCGGCCACGAAGTCACCGGTGTGCACCACGAGCTCGGACCAGTCATGGTGTACGCCCCATGGGGTTGTCGTGACTGTCGCCAGTGTGATGCCGGTCTCGAGAACATCTGCTCCAACTCAACGGAGGCCGGGCTGCTCACCGACGGTGGCTACGCCGACCGATTGATGGTGCCGGACCAGCGCTACTTAGCTCCTCTCGACGGTCTGGATCCGATTGCGTCTGCTCCTTTCGCCTGTGGCGGCCTCACCGCCTACCGAGCCGTCGACCATACGCTGCAACGGCTTCGCACACTGGCGGCTGAGGCTCGGGTGCTCGTGATCGGGGCTGGCGGGCTCGGACAGTTCGCCATTCGCTACTTGCGGCTCTTGAGCGAGGCCCACGTTGCCGTGCTCGATCTCTCGCCAGACAAGCGAGCAACAGCCCTGTCGCTCGGCGCCCACGAGGCGTTCGCTCCTGGCGACGACATCGGCCACTACGACGCCGTGGTCGATTTCGTCGGAGCAGCAGCAACGCTCGAGACGGCCGGGCAGGTCATTCTGAAGCAGGGCGTACTCGTGGCCGTTGGGCTTGGTCTTGGCACCGTCGGTGTCGGCTTCGGTGCCATTGCCCACGAAGCCACGGTGTTGACGTCGGTGTGGGGCTCGCGTTCACAACTCGACGAGCTCCTCGACCTCGCCCGCCGCGAACCTTCCGTGATCCAACCGGTCGAAACGATGAACCTCGTTGATGCCGAGGCCGCCCACCAACGCTTGCGTGCGGGTGATGTTGCCGGCCGAATCGTGCTGGTGCCAGGCGGCGCAGACGATGCAGAGGCCGTACGGTGAGCGGCGTGATCGATATCGCAGATCCCAAGCTGTACATCACGGGCATTCCCCACGAATCGTTTGCTGAGCTCCGCGGCCAGGCGGGCATTGCCTGGCATCCGTATCAGGACAACGGGTTCTGGGCGGTCACGAGGTATGCAGACGTCAAAACCGTGTCGACCGAGCCAGAACGCTTTTCGTCTGCCATGGGCAACACCAACTTGTGGGATCTCGAAGCCGATGCCCTCGAGGCTCGTCGCTCAATCATCGATACCGACTCGCCCGATCACACCCGTTTGCGCCGGCTCGTAAGCAAGGTGTTCACACCGCGAGCCCTGCGGGTATGGGAAGACGCCACTCGCCAGATCACGCGCGACGTGCTCGACGACTTCTGCAAAGAAGGCGGCGACTTCGTCGATCTCGTGGCCGCCCCGCTCCCGATCCGAGTGATTCTGTCGATCCTGGGGGTGCCGCTCGACAAGGGCGACTACCTCGTTGAGCTATCCAACTACCTGATCGAGGGCACCACAGACGAACCGTCGCTGCCAGACGATGCCTTCGGCAACACCACTGATGTGCGCCTACTGCCGTTTAGCAGCCCGGCCAGCCACGCCATGTTTGAGTTCGCTGATGAGATGGCAGACGAGAAGCGGAAGAACCCGCAAGAAGACGTCGTGAGCCACCTCGTGCAAGCTGAAGACGAGGGCGAGCGGCTCAGCCGTAGCGAGTACCGAAACATGTTTCACATCCTCGTGCTCGGGGGAAATGAGACGACCCGCACGGCCTTCAGCCACGGAGCGTTAGCGCTCGCCCAGCAACCAGAACAGTGGCAGCGGCTGAAAGACGATCCGTCCCTGGTTGAGTCAGCCGTCGAAGAGTTCCTGCGCTATTCGACACCTCTGATGCACATGCGTCGCACGGCAACTGAAGACACCGAACTCGCCGGCACGCAGATCGCCAGGGGCGACAAAGTGGTGATGTGGTACAACTCGGCCAACTTCGACGACGACGTGTTCGAGAACCCCCTGCAGTTCGACGTGGGTCGCGACCAAAGTGCTCATCAGGCGTTTGGCGGTGGTGGGCCTCACTTCTGCCTTGGTGCCTTCCTCGCTCGCATGGAGATCAGAGTGTTGCTCGAAGAGATGCTCGCCCGAGATCTCGACCTCGAGCTTGTGGGTGAACCCCAACGGGCGCCATCCAACTTCGTGCACGGCATTCTCGAACTGCCGATGCAGCCGAGAGGGTCTAACGTCTGATCATGAGCGATCAGACTGAGCCAGCAAGCGCCAAGCCAGACACACTCAACGACATTGGCGTGCTCAAGCGGCGCGAGATCGAAGCTCGCATCGTGTCGCCGTTGCTCGAACGTATGGCTGAGGAGTTCGGTGCAGAACGGGTCTACGAATTAGCCCGCGAAGTGGTTGTTGATGTCGCGCAGGGCCAGGGCGCAGAGTTGGCAGCCCATCTGGGTGGCAACGACCTCGGGTTCTTCGCCGGGTCGATGGACAACTGGACCAAGGGCGGAGCGCTCGAGATCGAAGTTGTCGAGAAGACCGATGAGGTCTATCGGTTCAACGTGAACCGCTGCCGCTACGCCGAGATGTACCGAGAGCTTGGGTTGGCCGAGCTCGGTGCAACCCTCTCGTGCGACCGAGACGGAACCATGGTGCAAGGCTTCAACGCCGACATCGAGTTCACCAGAACCCAGACCATCATGGGTGGCGCCGATCATTGCGACTTCGAGTATCGCCTCGGCGATACAGAGACACCGGTCGAGCTGTCATAGGGCTATCGACGTCGCCCTCGGAAACAAATCTCCAACGAGGTGTAAGGATTCGGGTCATGCCGGACATGTTTCCGATGTGCCGAACCTGACAGCCACGATGACCAATCAGTCGTCAGATCTCCGCTTCCACGAGATCTTCCACACAAACGTCGGAGCAATCGAGGCGTACGCTCGGCGGCGCCTCCCTGCCGACCACGTGAGCGACGCCGTTTCTGAGACGTTCCTTGTTGCGTGGCGACGCCTCGACGACGTTCCGGACGGGGCCGAGGCTCGGCTGTGGCTGTTTGGTATTGCCAGACGCATTGTCGCAAACCTGCGCCGTTCAGGCGTGCGGGCCGAGCGCCTTCACCTGAAGCTAGTGCAGGAACACGGCGTGGCGTCACAGCCAGCGTCGCCTGACGACGCAAGCGCTCACCAACGCGACCGGGTGATCGACGCCCTGGCAACGCTAAGCGAAGACGATCAAGAACTCCTTCGCTTGTTGGCGTGGGAAGAACTCAGCCACGCCGACATCTCCACCGTTCTCGAATGCTCCGTCAATGCCGTTGGCGTCCGGGCCCACCGGGCCCGCCAACGTCTCGCCGATGCCCTCTCCACCGAAAGTGATCCACGATGACTGATCCAATCGATCTTCTCCGTAGCGCCAACCCCGTCACAGATACCGACAAGACCACCCTCAACCACGATCAGATGCTGCGTGCCATCACCCGCGACAACGCGGCCCATCTGGCGCCGGCGGTCGAGGCAACGCCAGCAGCCGACCGCCCCGTGTTTTCGCCACCACCCAGCCGTGAAGCCGTCTCGGCCGAGGTCAGCCGTGGTCCTCGCACTCGCCGGGTGCTCGCTGGAGTAGCCGCAGCTGGTCTTGTCGGAGCCATGGGCTTCGGGGTGGCAAGTCTGATCCCGGCCTCGTCGACGCCAGCAGCAGCGGCGATGGTCAACGCAGCAACCGCAACCGAAGCTGCAGACTCCGGAACCGTCATGCTCACGTTCTCATTGGAAGGGGGCACCGATGCCGAATCGTTGTCGCTCTTCACCCGATTCGACGGCGATGACCTTTCGGCCTCGTTTGCGGGAGCACAGGGTCCATTTGCTAGCGAGGTTCCAACCGGTCTCGAGGCCCGCATCGTCGACGGTGAGATCTTCGCCTCAGACGGCCAGTCTTGGTATCACGTCGATGACCCTCGAGCCCGTACGGCACTTGAGCTGGCTGGCTTCCCTATCAACGTCGGTGACGCTGCGGCGGCGGTCAGCGAGATCGTCACGGCCACCGACGGAGTCGTTGAGGTCGAACCGGGTCGCTTCACCGGCACCGTCACGGCGGCCGAGCTTCGTGAGGTCGCAGCCGACAACCCAAGCGTGAGCGTGTTTACCGACCAGATTCTTGGGTCGACGATTTCGGGCTCTGAGTTCGATGACGAGGAGATCTCCATCGACATGCGGGTCGACGAGAATGGCGCCATCGACGTGATCTCGGTTGGCACCGTGGCCCAGGCCAGCGAGACGAATGGTCTCGACGAGGACGTGAGCGGCACCTTGGTGATCGACTTCGAAGACCTTGGGTCTGAGCAAGTGATCGAGCGTCCGGCCGATGCCCAGCCACTCGATCTGACTGAACTCGCCGACTAGTTCAGGCAACCATGTAGCCGGTGGCGTTCATCGCTACTGTGCGCACATGACCGATCCACGGCGAGCCGCCATTCGAGCGTGGCTTGCTGAACACCCAGAACCCACGCAGGCCGATCTTGGTCGAGCCGGCTACTTGAGCCCCCACTGGCCAGAGCCATGGGGGCTCGGTGCTGACCCAGAACACCAGCTGATCATCGACGACGAGCTGTCAGAGGTCGAGACCCGGTTTCCGCATTCGGCGATTGGCCTTGGATGGGCTGGCCCGACGTTGCTGGCCGGAGGAACCCAGGAACAGAAAGATCGCTGGCTGCCCGGCATTCTCGATGGGTCAGACATGTGGTGCCAGCTCTTCTCAGAACCGGAAGCTGGTTCCGACCTTGCATCGCTGCGACTGAACGCGGAAGCGGACGGTGACGACTGGGTGATTACGGGGCAGAAGATCTGGTCGACTTGGGCCAACGAGTCTGACTGGGGGATCCTGCTCGCCAGAACCAGCAGCGGGGCGACGAAGTACGCGGGAATCTCCTACTTCTGCATCGACATGAACACTCCGGGTATCGAGATCCGCAAGATCATCGAGATGACTGGCGGCAACCACTTCAACGAAACGTTCTTCAACGAGGTGCGGGTGCCCGCAGACTGCCTCGTGGGCGACGAAGGAGACGGTTGGCGCCTGGCCAAGGTCACGCTTGGCGCAGAACGGCTGTCGCTCTCTGAAGGAGGCGTGCTGTGGGGTATGGGCCCAACGGCGGAGGAGAGCCTGGCTCACCTGCGCATGGGCGACTGGTCCGACCCGGTTGACCGTCAACGCTTTGGATCAGTTTCGAACGATGCCGAAATTATTCGGTTGCTCAGTCTTCGCATGCTCGAGATGGCGCTCTCAGGAGAAGCAACGCACGCCCAAGCATTTGCGTCGATTCGCAAGTGCCTCGCCGATGTCTTCGGTCAGGATGTGCTGGGCCTCGTGAAAGACCGACGGGGTGCACACGGCATGCTCGGCACGCAGAACGAACAGACCGAGCACGACGACGTGTGGCACTGGGGATATCTCTTCAGCCGGGCGCTCACCATCGGTGGTGGCACCAGCGAGGTGCAGCGCAACATCATCGGCGAACGACTTCTTGGGCTCCCGCGGGAGCCAACGTGACCACGTTCGACGCCGACCTCGTTGTTGTGGGTCTCGGCGCCATGGGAGCGGCCACGACATATCACGCAGCGAAGGCGGGGCTCCGGGTGATCGGCATCGATCAATTTGCGCCGCCCCACAACCTTGGGTCGACGCACGGCGAGACCCGCATCACCCGCCTTGCGGTCGGCGAAGGCCCGCAGTATCTGCCGTTTGTCGCCAGGGCCCACGAGATTTGGCGCGATCTCGAAGCCGCCACAGGCGAGACATTGTTTCACCAGTCGGGCGGGCTGCTTGTCACCGAGCAACACGCAGTCCCCGGGCAGCGTTGGGAGGACTTCGCCCACGTGACGAAAGCGATTGCCGATGATGCCGGAATCGACTTTTCGATCGAGACGCCGGCCGACGTGCGGCAGCGGTATCCCATGTACCAGATCCCCGATGACTATCGCGTGGGTTTCGAGCCGACCGCGGGGTTGGTCATGGCTGAGCGGGCGGTAGCGGCGCAGCTGGTCGAGGCGCAGCGCCATGGCGCCCAGGTCAGAACTGGCCAACGGGTCACCGACGTTCGTCATGATGCAACCGGCGTCGACGTGCGAACGACAACCGGCAGCGTGCGGGCGTCGCATGTCGTGTTGGCGACCGGTCCGTGGATTCACGATCTCGCGCCACGCTCCTTGGCGGAGACGATCACGATCACTCGCCAGATCATCTTGTTCTTCGAGGTTGAGGATCTCTCTCGTTACACGACCGATCGTCTGCCGTGGATGATGTGGATCGCACCGCAAGACGAAGATTACGTCGGCGTGTTCCCGGCGCCGCCTGGTGGCTCTCGTGCCCTGAAGTTTGTCGGCGAACAGTTCGTCGAAACCACAACACCTGACACGGTGTTGCGCACGGTTTCAGTCGATGAGATCTCCGACTACTACGAGCAGTTGCTCGTGCCCAAGGTGTCGGGGGTAACGCCCAACTGCATTAAGGCCGAGGTTTGTCTGTACGCAAACACCGTCGACGATCACTTCCTCATCGACCATCACCCCGACACCGATCGCATCATGGTGATGTCACCCTGCAGTGGCCACGGGTTCAAGCACAGCACGGCTCTTGGAGAGGCCGTGGCGCAGCAACTTGTGTCTGGCGACAGCGACCTTGATCTGTCGCCCTTTGCTACCAAGTAGCTGTCGGATCGAGTGCGATGACCTCTTGGAGTGAGGCCTGAAGCTCGGGGAAGTGGCAACTGCGCACGGTTCGGCCCGACTGCGCCGGGCGTTCGGTTGGCCATGAGTAGGCAAAGCCCCAGCGATCGAGATCGGCGGTGACAGCGGCTGACCATCGAGCTTCAAGCTCGGCTGACGACGCAGCCATGACACCTTCGGCGATTGCGTCGGGTTCGGCCGCAACTGGATCCCACAGGCCGAGAGCCACGGGTAGCAACTCGGCGATGGCCTGCTCGATCATTTGTCGGCCCTGGTCGTCGCCATCGGCGATGCGACTTAGATACATCTCGGCGTGATCTCGATGAAACGACTCTTCGCGCTCGGCTCGAGCGGCGAGCATGCCAAGTCCATCAACCGATGAGTGCTCGACATTGCTCCAACGAAGTGCCTCGGCGTGGTCATAGAGCCAATGGCGAACGAGCGATTCGTTCCACTGATGGCACGGCCACTCGGCAAGCCACGAGCTTCGGTACTCGTCTGGGCTTCGTAAGAGGGCGAAGTGATCGACATCGTTCGTGAGGTACTCATACAGGCTGATGGCGTGGCCGAGTTCGTCCTGAGCGATCGAACAGAAGGCCAGGTCTTCTTCAAGAAACGGTCCGAGTCCGATCCACGCCGCATGACGGGCGCCAATCATGTGCTCGTCGTCGGCAAAGGCCAACAACACGTCGCGGGCGGCGGGGGAGAGGTTGGGGCTCATGTGGTTGTGCCCTCTCGCAGGCTCTTCCGGTGGGCGGCCACTCGCTTGCCGTCGTTGTGACGATGCGGTTTGTTGCTGTTTGGCGCCATGAGGTCTGGTTGTGCACTGAGAATGTCGTCGCGGTCGACGAGCCACATCAGATCGCCTTCGCCACGGCGGCTGTAGGCCTCGCGAGCCAACGGCAACGCCATGTCGGGGTCTGGGGCCTGCATCGAACCGGCATGACGAAACTCGTCCTTGCCGTCTTTCTTCAAGAACACTTCGTAGGTTCGCATGGTCGTCAGATTCCTGAGTGGGTGGTTAGCGCATCACTTCGACGGGGTTCCGACACGAGTCGCACCAGGCGATCGAGCGGCAGCGGGTTGGTCCCGCCATGGACTGGTCGTGCACGGCATCACTTCCGCACACCGGACAGCGGAGCGTGCCGTCCTTGCGGCGCAGCACCACCGTGTAGTCACGGGCCAACCGTTGGCGACCAAGCTCGCTCAGTCGATCAGTTGACCACACTGGGGCCGGCAGCCATTCGACTCGACAACGCAAGATCTCGGGCCGGGTTTGCAGTGCCTCAACGACGTCGTTCGCGATCATGTGGAGTGCCGGGCAACCGGAGAATGTCGGGATGAGTCCAACGACGATCTCGCCATCGCGCTCCGAAACCTCTTCAACGAGTCCAAGATCAACGATGGACAGCCCTGGATACTCCGGGTCGTCAACGGCATGCAGCGCCTCTCGGGCAGCTGCGGTGGCGCTCATGCTGCCCGTCGAGCAATGGCCGCGTCGAGGCTCTCTCGGACCCACGCCGTGTCTGCCCAGTTGCGGGCCGCAGTCTCGATTCTGCGGGCGGAGTCTGGTCCACCGTTTCGCATGGTGGCTTTGAGCGGTTCCCAATCGATATCGCCCATCAGCCACTGGCCGTCTTCGTGGCGAAGATCTGGATCGGGAATCTCGAACCCGTAGCCGTGGAGCAACGGCACGTACTTCTGCACGTAGGCATGGCGCAACACTTCGTTGCGCTCAGACTTGATCTTCCACCGCAACAGGTTGTCGTCGGGGGGCGAGTCTGGGCCGAACAATTGCACCGACGGCCACCACCAGCGGTCGAGCGCTGCCTGGAACATCTCTCGTTGCAGATCGGTGCCGTTGCTGAGCCGAAGCAGCATTTCCTCGCCGTGGCGCATGTGAAAGCCCTCCTCGGCGATGATCCGCTTGAGCACCCGCTTGTAGGGCCCATAGGAACACTCGGCAAAGACGGCTCGTTGGCTGGCGAAGGCGGCGGCATCAACGAGGAAGGCGATCGCGATCTGATCAGCCCAGGTGACGGCTTGGTAGTGAAAGACGTTGTGAAAACGAGACCGGCCGTCGAACAGGTCTTCAAGAATCTCTCGACGAGACTTGATACCCATGTCGGCTGCCACCATGTAGAGCAGGTGAGCGTGGCCGATTTCATCCTGGGTCTTCGCCAAGAAGATCTGCTTGAGTCGCAACCCGGGGGCTCGGGGAATCCAGTCGCGCTCGGTGAGTCCACCCATCATCTCGGAATTGGCATGAAACTCAATGAACCGGAACACCTCGTTCCGATACTCCTCGGGCATGTCGTCGCCAGCTTCGACAATGCCGGGAGACTGTTGAGGCCCGCCGTGATCGATGAACGCCTGAAACTCTTCGAGGTCCGACCAGCTCTTCGCGGGGCTCATCATGGGGTGATCGTAAAGACAACCGACGAGATCGTCAAGGCCTTAACGATCTCGCTTTCTCAGCTAGCAAAGGGCGAGCTGCCAAAGGCCCAGTTGTCAAAGGCCCGGCTATCGCTGTGCCAGCTTTCGCAGCAGTCGGCCCAGTTCTTCAACCTCGTCTCGGTCGAGGTGCGAAAAGAGCTCGATCTCGCGTTCGTTCTGCGCTCGATAGCGATCTTCGAGCAGGGCGCGCCCATTTGCGGTGAGCGTCACGGTGATCAGTCGACCGTCGTTGGCGTCACGCGCCTTGTCGACCAAGCCTGCGGTTTCGAGCGTTCTCACCACGCCAGACACCGCTGCTCGACTCACGCCAGACAGCGAGGCGATCTGTCGCGGTTGCGCTTCGCCCAGCACCCACACGGTAAACAGCACCCGAAAGCCAGCGGTCGACAGCCCCTTCGGGCGATGCACGGTCGACTCGAGATCGTGGATAAATCGCGTCGACGTTCTGAAGAGGTTGAACGAGGTGGTGAAGGCGTCGATGTCGATCGACGAACCGAGGCCGGACACGCGGTCGCGGGCTTGGGCTTCGAAGGTTGTCGGCTCATCGCTCGGTCCGAGCATGGACTCGCAATGCGCGATGCAATCGGCAAGGGCGACCTGAATGGCAGCTGCACCTTCCGGGTGCAACACATTGGCCATGAGGTCGATGCGGGCAACCGCTGGCGCCTCTGGCCGCGAAGGGGACTGGAGCGGCGTGTCTTCCCAGGGTTCGGTTTCTGGCAACGCCAACACGGTGGCAGCCCAGTTGGCCAACATTTCCGCCGTGCGACTCCAGGACTCCTCGATCGACGGGTCGACCGCGTGAGCACGCATCAGCCGCGCTGCGGCGTCTCCCGATCGGCCCCACTCGGTGAGTTTCTCGGGGGGAAAGCTCAACCGGTACACGTTGGTGATCGATCGCAGATACGACATCTCCCACGGCTTGCGATGATCGCCTGGAGCGGTGCCGAGGGCGTGTGCTTCGATGACGCCATCGTTGAGCCAGGTCACGCGCTTCAACAATCGAATCAGCGCGTTCGCAGCGTCGGGAGGGAGCGACATGGCTCATGACTCTGGCGAACTTCGGCACCCGTTGCAAGCTGTTCGCAGCTTCTTCTTGGTGCTCGGATTGATGGTTGTTGCCGCCTGTTCGTCAGTCGTCACGACTGAGGCGACAGCAACCTCCGAAACCAGTGGTCAGGCGGCAGATGCCCCGACAATCAGCGACAAAAGTGGTGATGTTGATACGACAATCACACCGGTCGAAACGACAGATTCCGAATCAACCATCCGGCAAGGCACCACGACAACGCAGAGCACCACGACAACGCAGAGCAACACCACAGCGCAGAGCAACACCACAGCGCAGAGCAGCACGACACTCATCACGTCGACCCAGCCTGAGATCACGATGTTGCCGGACGCTCCGCAGCAGCTCGTTCCGTTGCGCTTCGACTCGCGGATCGACGATGTGAGCTCAGCGGCACTGGCCGAAGAAGCCCTTGCGATCCTCAATGATCCACGGGGTTGGGTGCAGGCAGGCTTCACGTTTGTCAACGATGACGCGAGCCCATTCGTCGTCGTGCTGGCCGAGGGGCCCGTTGTTGACGAACTGTGCTTGCCCCTCAACACGTTCGGTCGGGTCAGCTGTCAGAACGGTCCTGTCGTGGCGCTCAATGCAGATCGATGGCGTATGGGCGTCGATCACTGGGACGGATCGCTCGCTGACTATCGCGGCTATCTCGTCAACCACGAAGTGGGGCATCTCCTTGGTCAGCGCCATCCCAAACCGCGCTGCCCGATCGCCGGCCGCCCTGCGGGTGTGATGGAACAACAGACCGGTGGCCTCGAAGGCTGCATCGGTAATGCGTGGCCTCGCGACTGGGAGATCGCACACGCGGTAGTGAGGCCGGTTGTGTATGCGCCGCTGCCCGACTGGGGGCCTGACCCCGTGCCTGCAAACGGCGAATCGTAGGGAGCGTGTCAGACCGGAGCCGGTAGCCGACCGCCGATGGTGGTGCGGTGCAACAGGCGGTGATGCCCCTCATAGCCACCGGTGGCTCGGTGCAGAACCGACCGGTTGTCCCACATCACCAACATGTCTGGTTCCCAGACGTGGCGGTAGTGGAACTCTTCTCGAATTTGCCAGTTGTACAGCTCAAAGAGGAGTTCTCTGGCTGCATCGTCGTCCATGTCATCGATCCCGATGATGTAGCCAATGGTGCTGAAGATGCCGAGACGTCCCGTTTCAGGATGGGCTCTGATGATCGGGTGAAGCTGCGTGGCCATGGCGGTGTCGGACGGGCGGATGTCCATGCTGCGCTCATCAACGTCTTCGTCGCCGTATGTGCCGTCTGGTGCGTACCCACCGCGAGCGGAATGAATGGCCATCTTGTCTTCCAGCCGCGCCCGTAGATCGGCAGGCATGGCATCGAGCGCTGCGTGCTGGTTGGTGTAGAGCGTGTCGCCGCCCGTGGGTGGCACGACGACGGATCGCAAGCACGTGCCAGAGGGCGGCGTCTCTTGGAAGCTCCAGTCGCTGTGCCAGTTCTCAGCGAACAGCGTGCCCGTTTCGTCTGCTCGGCGTTCGACGGCAATCACGTTCGCACGCCCTTCGATTGGCGCGATGTATGGATCGTCTCCGAACGGGCCGAAGTACAGCGTGAAGCGCTCGAGATCATCGTCGGTCATGGGCTGGTCGGGAAACGCCAGCACATGATGTTCAAGCCAGGCCGCTCGAATCTCCGCGACCGTGTCGCTGCTCAGAGCCTGCGACAGATCGACACCCGTGACGCGTGCGCCGCACGCTTGACCGCTGGGAACAACCGTGATCGACATGCGACCGAGTCTGTTACGGTCGCCGCTTGGACGCAATCCGGATCTTCATTGCGAGTGGTCTGATTCGCAAGGCATGTACCCGGGGGTTCTGGCCGCTGCTGTTCGTGCGGCTCGTCACCGAGGTTGAATTGTCGCCGTTTCAGCTCGTTGCCCTCGGCACAGTGATGGAGCTTTCGATCCTCACGATGGAGATCCCGACCGGCGTTGTGGCCGACGTGTACAGCCGCAAATGGTCGATCGTCGTGTCGTTCCTCGTGATGGGCTCAGCCTTCGCGATGAGTGGACTCGTCGAGCCGTATTGGTTGCTCATCGTCAGTCAAGTCTTGATCGGGTTCGGCAATACATTCGAGACCGGAGCCGAGACGGCTTGGATCACAAGCGAGGTGGGGTCAGCGGCCGCCGTTGAGGGCGTGATCCTTCGTCGGGCCCGTCTCGAGTTGGTGGCATCGGTCGTTGGCATCGTTGGGTTCTCGGCTCTTGCCGCGCTCACGTCTCTCACCTTCAGCCTCGTCACGATTGGACTGATCTTCGCCGGTTGGGGGTTCGCCCTGGCCGTGCTGATGGGCGAGACCAACTTCGTGCGGTCCGACGGCGACGGGTGGACGGAGTTCGTTGGCATGTTGATGGCCGGTTTCGGGCAAACCAAGCGAGTCAAGTCGTTGCGCTTTCTTGTGCTGGCGTTGTTCTGCTTCGGACTGGCGAAGGAGGCCATCGACAGGCTCGACGTGCAGCGGCTTGTCGATGTCGGCTTGCCCTCCGACATTGATGAGGTGGTGGTCATCGGAGCCCTCACGGCAGTGAAGCTTCTGTTGGCTTCGCTGTTGCTCCTCGTGGCGACCAGGCGAGCCGCAGGAAGGGGAGTGGTGCCGGCTCTTGCCCTGTTGTTGGCGGGCTCGGGACTAGCCATCGTGTTGCTCGCCCACGTCGACCTGCTGGTGATTGCTGGGCTCGGACTTATCTTGCAGGGCGGCTTTGGCTTCGCCATCGAACCACTCGTCACCACCTGGACCAACACGTTCGCCGCCGATGAGTCTCGAGCCACCGTGCATTCGTTCATGGGGCAGGCAGAAGCCTTCGGCGAGATTCTCGGCGGCCTCGCCCTCGGGGTGGTGGCCGAGCTGTGGTCGATTCCCACCGCGATGACGATCTCGGTGCTGCTCATGCTCGCTGGCGCCGCAACGGCCCTTCGGGCGAGGGCTACCTGGAGCGCAGACGTGGCGGGCGCTCAGCCCTGACGATCGTGGTGATGCGTGTGGTCGTGTCCGTGCTCGTCAACCACGATCACGGGCCCGGCCATCTCGTCGTTCGAGCCAAGAAGTCGAACACCAAAGGCCGCTGCCAGGTGCACCTCGGTGAGCACATCGTCTGGCGTTCCGTCGGCGACTACACCGCCGTCGAGCAGCACGACGCGATCACAGCGCCGTGCTTCGGACAGATGGTGGGTTGAGAGAACAACGATGCGATCTCGCTCGGTCTCTTCGTCGATCACCCGCAGGATGGCGTTCTGGCTCGGCAGGTCGAGGCCCGTGATGGGCTCATCAAGCAGAAGGCATCCGGCATCGCTGGCGAGCGCTGAGGCCACGAGGACCCGCTGGCGTTGACCGCCCGAGAGCTCCCCAAACTGTTCGTCGCGCAGATCGCTCACATCGAGTCGATCGGCGGCCGCGTCGAGGGCAGTTCGG
>CALLGK010000231.1 GCA_938009905.1 uncultured Acidimicrobiales bacterium
TTGCGTTGGCAAGCTCAGACAGTGAAACGTCAGTCACCGTCTGCATTCTAGATGGGCGCTGCTTCACCGCTGCGGCCATCCGCCGGTGACAGCAGTCGCTTAGCTCAGCAGGTCGTGGGTCTCTGGACGATCCCGCAGGTATGCGGCGGCGAAGGGGCAGAGCGGCGTGATGGTTCGGCCCGTCTCACGAAGGTTGGCGACGACGCCATCCATCAATCGATCGGCGTTGCCCTGGCCACGATGCTCAAGCGCCGTTTCGACGTGCGGTACCACCAGGGTGCCGTCGCGATCTCGGTAGTCGGCGAAGCTGAGCACCTCGCCCGTTTCGCTGCGTAGTTCGAAGCGGCTGGCCGCAACGTTGTCGACCACGCCAGGAGCGGATGCGGAGTGCAGTTCAGCCCACTTTGCATCGAGGTCGGCATCAGAGGGCTCGGTCAGGTGTGTGTCATCGGCAAAGACGATCACGGGAATGCTCTTTCGACCGTTGTTTCGTTCGAGCACGGTGTCGACCTCGTCTGGATTGGCTTCGAGATCGATGTACTCGTAATTGATCTCGTTGCGAGCGAACCATGCTTTGGCTCGTCGACAGTCGCCGCACCAGTCGGCGCCGTACATCACGGGCGCGGTCGTGGCGGCGCCACTCGAGTTCGTTGGTGAAGCGGTGTTGTGGTCAGTCACACATGGTTCAACCACGGCGAAGGCGCGTGTCTTCCCGACCGTTGCGCTACACGACGGTGACGGTCAGCTCGTAGCTGGCTTGACCCTGCGTGGCATTGACGAGCAGGCGGTACTCGCCGCTCTCTTCGAGCACGAACTCTTCGAGCGTCACGTCGGTCATGATCAGCTGACCACTTGGTGCCACCACGGTGAGGGCACCGTTGTTCTGAATCGACGTGAGCGAGAACGTCATCGTCTGACCAGCAGACACATCGATGGTGTACATCTTCACCTGTGAGTCTTGAACCTGACCGGTGACGGTTGCGCTTGTTGCGCCAGCCGCGAACCGGATGGCCTCTGGGCCATCTGTCGGTTGGGCAGACTCGTCGGGGTCTGCTATGCCGGGCGGAATCACGATCGTGAGCTCGTAGGTCGCGTTGCCACGCGTACCGCCAACCACCACTCGATACACCCCGTCGGCGGGAAGCACGGTTGAGGTGTTGGTGGCTTCGCTCTCGATCACGTTGCCGGATGGGTCGATCAGGTCGAACACGGCGTTTTCTTCGAGCGAGGTGATGAGGAGCTCCATCGTTTGCCCACCTCCAGCCGCGATTGTGTAGGTGTGGCGGTTGCCCCGCACGACCGAATCACTCATCACAATGGCCGATGCGCCAGGCTCGAACGCAACGACCCGGGGGGCTTGGGGATCCGCGGGCACGGTGTTCGTGGATTCAGTGTCAGATGGAGCTTCATCTCCAGCATCGCCGGAATCATCAGCGATGTCCGCTTCGCCGTCATCTCGGCTGCCGATGGTGTTGTCAGGCCCGTCTTCGCCCTCTTGCTGATCGCCTCCGTCATCGGCGGCGACAGGTGTCGCGTTTGTGGCGTCTTCGCCGTCTACCTGTGTGTCGCCATCGGTGCAGGCCCCAAGGAAGAGGGCAGCCGTCAGAGCAACGGCCAGCCAGCGATGGCGCGGCATGGAGGTTGAGGCTTGATTCATCCGTGCAGGTGTCCTGTCGCTCGCTGATACCCGTCGTTAATGAGAGAAACGGTACGGCGGAAATCGAATGCGGTGGCGTCGGGCGGCGTTGCCGACGGCAGCGTGAACACGTCACAACCAACAGCCTCGCTGTCGGTTGCGCTGTGGCGTTGGGCCCGGATCATCAAGGCGAGCGTGTGAATCAGACTGAGGGGCAGGCCGCGCGGTGGGTTGTCCCGAGCATCAGTTGGCGTGGCATCGAGCAAGACGATGGAACCCGCTCCGAGTTCCTTGGCCGTGTGAGTGGGGAACATGGCAACCACACCGCCATCCACGAGACGGCGGCCGTCGATCTCGCGCGCCGGCAACACGCCGGGAATCGCAGACGTCGCAGCGAGTGCCGGTTCGAGATCACCGTCGCTGAGCACAACGATCTCGCCCGTCAGGTGGTCGGTGGCGATGGCGTGGAAGGGCAGGCCCAGTTCGGCGAAGGTGCGTCGAGGCGCTCGCGTTCGAATCAGTTCGTTGATGGCCTGCGGATCAACCAGGCTCGACCGGGTCTTGACGATGTGGCGAATCATGCTGAGCGAGCCCCGGCCTCGACCACCGGTGCCAAACACCGCCTTGCCATCGATCGACGACCACAGCTCGGTCAGCCGAGTTGCTGCGGTTTGGGGGTCGTCAGCCACAAACACGCCGTTGAGCGCACCGACTGAGGCGCCCACAACCGAGTCTGGACGAATGCCTGCTTCTTCGAGGGCCCTGAGCATTCCCACTTGCACCGCGCCGTACGCGCCGCCGCCAGACAACACAAAGGTCCGTGGACCTGGAGCCGCAAGGATGCGGTCTGCCAGTGTTGCGACGCCGTTCGTTGCCATGGTGGCCAAGGATGGCAGTTCTCCACGTGATTTTGTCGCCAGGTAGATCGCTGACCTGGGCAGCATTTGCCCTACGGTTCCCCTCGGAGGGCACGTACGAAATGGATTGAGGCCGGCATGGAACCCGACGAACGGCAAGCCAAAATCGAATCACTCGCCCTCCAGGCGAAGGCTGGCGATCAACGAGCGATGGAAGATCTGCTGGGTTTGATCGAGCCAGACGTGATGATGCGATGCCAGCGCATTCTGCCGAACCGCCTCGATTCCGAAGAGGCGGCCCAAGATGCCTTGATGGCGGTGGTTCGGCGCATCGGGTCGTTCGAAGGTCGCTCGAAGTTCAGCACCTGGCTCTACATGGTCAGCTCCAATGCAGCCGTCGACACCTATCGAAAGCTGAAGCGGCGGGCGACCGACCCGGGCGAGATGCCCGAGATCACAGAAGACCGTCGCACCAGCGTGATCGCGGGCACGCGGATCGACCTTCTTGATGCACTCGAACAAGTGGACGCGAAGTTCGGCGAACCTGTCGTGCTCCGAGACATTCAGGGCATGGACTACAACGACATCGCCGAGCTCCTCGGCGTTCCGACAGGCACCGTGAAGTCACGCATTCACGAGGGCCGTCAGCGCCTGCAGCGAATTCTCGACGCCACCTGATTCAGGCGATCTGCGTGTCGCAGTCGGTCAGGACGCCTCGATGGTGTTCGACCAGAGGCGCTCGATCGAGGTGATCAGATCTTCGACCGCCGGGCGGGCGGCGAACGGAATACGGCCCTCGTTGAGGCGGCCCCGCCATCGGTCGAGCGTTGTGACCGCCGCAGTATTCACGTCGGCGGCCTCGGCATCGGGCTCGAGACCCAAGCGACGGGCTGGTTCGACCTCCAACAAGATTCTGCGGAACTCCGGCACGAGCGGTCGGGGCAACTTCACGGCGCCGGCGGTGAGTTCCCGCAGCGTCGCGAGCTCGACAAGGCCGGGAAGTTCTTGCTCGAGCTCGTCGATGAGATCGAGCATTTCGTTGGCTGCCTGACGGTCGCCCGACCCCGTCTCACGCACGCCGTGTCGCAGGAAGGCGAGGCTGCGGCCTGATTGGATGGCGGCTGATCGTTCGTTCACGAGCAGATCCTTGAGCCGAGCTAGCTCAGCCGGCTCGATGTCGGTTGGGTCAAGCGCAACGATTGGCCCGGTTCCCTTGATATGGCCGGCAGGCGTCTTGAACGGCTCGGTGCTCCACACGACATCGGCAGACGCGGCAGCGAGGGTGCTCCGATCGTCACCAGCAACAACATCGACCTGCGCCACGTCTCGACTAAGCGCCTCGCTGGCCTGATCGAGCGATGCGGTGAGCTCGGGACTCCCGAGTAGCGACGCTCTGCTGCGATCGATGAGATCGAGTACTCGACCAGCGGCACCGGTGTGGCCAGGGACAATCGTTGGCGGGGGAGAGGGCTCGATGGTGCGGAGCAGCGCAATCATCTCGTCTGTGGTGCTCGGTCGATCTGCCGGATCGATCGACAGGCCTCGATCGACGAGCTCAGCCAGCGGTCGCGGCAGATCGGGACGGCGTTCCAGCAACGAGTCGGCGTGATTCGTGGTGCGACCCTTTCGCACATCGCTGAGCGTGTCTGCGGCGAACGGGGTTTCGCCCGTGAGCAGTTCGAACATCACGGCGGCGACCGAATAGAGGTCGGCCCGATGGTCGATGGTTGAGGACGTGCGTGACTGTTCGGGGGCCATATAGGCCGGGGTGCCGGCAGCTTGTGTGAATCCGGATGCGCCGGCGAGGTCTTTGGCGAGGCCGAAGTCGCCGAGCACCACCATCTCGTCGCCGACAATTCGTCCCGCTCGTTGTGCTGCGTTGCGCTCGTGGCTGGCCACGGTGCGGAACAACACGTTGCTCGGCTTGATGTCTCGGTGCACCACACCGAAGTCGTGCACGACGGCCAACGATTCGAGAAGCTCGACGGTGAGCATGATCGCTTCGTCTGTCTCGTGCGGACGGTTCTCGCCTCGCCGAGCGACGAGTCGTTCGTGCAGGGCCCCGCGATCGGCCCACGCCATCACGAAGTAGGGCTGGCCATCTTCTGTGGTGTCGATGTTGTGCACCCGAATCACGCGGTCGTGATCGATGCGACGCAAGATCTTCGCCTCGTCGACGAAGCGGCGGCGCACGTCGTCGTTGCGAGACCAGTTTTCTGCCAGCACCTTGATGGCGACGCGGTCGTCGAGCAGTTCGTCGTGGGCCAACCACACGGTGGCAAAGCTGCCTGCCCCGAGCGCTCGCTCGACGACAAACTTTCCGATTCGACGCGCCATCGCCCCCATCATCGCCTGAATTGCACGATGCGGCGCGATTTGGCGCCGGCCGGCATGCCAGAGCAGGTCGTTCCCCACAGCGAAATTGGCCCGAAACACCCTTCATCAGTAGGCGGAGAGAAATTCGAACTATCTCGGTGGGGTAGTCGTCTCAACCATATGGAGCACGCTGGATTACTCTCGGAGGAGGAGGACATGGGGGCGTCGCACGTCGACGTTCTCTTCGCGCACCTTGTGACCATGTCTCTCGCCTCTCGCTCCCACCCTTCCTCATGACCGATTCCCCTCGCAGCTGGACCCTCGCCGTCGACTTCGGTACGACGGCGACGGTGGCAGCCATCGCCGCCGAAGGTGAGCGACCGCTGATCCTCGAGATGGGCGGCGAACGCCGCATCCCGTCGGTTGTCTTCATCGACGAAGACGGCACGATCGTCGTTGGTCGCGCCGCAGCCGGTCTTGCCGTGTCTCGGCCAGACCGCGCCATCCGGGCCCCGAAGAGTCGGCTCGATGATCAGGTGCCGTTGGTGCTGGGTGGCCAGCCCTACCGAGCAACCACTCTCGTCACGTCCGTTCTTGAGGCGGTGCTCGAAGAAGCGGTTCGTCACGAAGGCTCACGCCCAACCCGCACCCGACTCACCTATCCGGCCACCTGGAACCGTCCCCGCCGAGCCAAGCTGCTCGAGGCGGCCACCCGCGCCAGCATGCCCGATCCGGTGCTCATCGCCGAGCCGGTTGCGGCGGCACTCACCTACGCCGAGGCGGCGGCCGTTCCGAGCGGTCAGTTCGTTGCGGTCTATGACCTCGGCGGCGGCACGTTCGACACAGCGGTTCTGCAATCGAAGACCGGGGGCTTCCGAGTCGTTGGCCGCCCCCTTGGTGATCCGCAGCTTGGTGGTGAGCTCTTCGACGAGATGCTCATGAACCTCGTCGGCGAGAAGATGGATCCCGATGCCTGGGACGAGATCCTCGTGTCTGACGAGCGACCATGGCGCCAGGCCGCGGCCCGGTTGCGCAACGAGTGCAAGCGCGTGAAAGAGACCCTGTCGAACCACGGCTACGGCGACGTCGTTGTCGGACTGCCAACTGGCAGCGTTGAAGTACGGGTCACCCGCAGCGAGCTCGAAGCGCTTGTTGAGCCGTACATCGACGAATCGATCGACCTGCTTGCTCGGTGCATTGCAGACGCTGGTGTTGACTCCAGCGATCTCACCTCGATCTATGTGACCGGCGGCGGTAGTCGTATGCCGCTCGTTGAGACCAAGCTTCGCGAGGCCTATCCCGAGGTCGACATCAGCCGCCGCGGCGATCCGAAGGCCGCCGTTGCTTTTGGTGCGCTGGTGGCAGCTCCAGAGAGCCTCGACGTTGCGCTTGCTGGCGGCGCCGGACCAACGGAAGAAGAGACGTTCAAGCAAGAAACACCCTCGGTGCCTCCGTCGGTTCCTGCCCGCCCCGCCACCGCAAGCCCGCCTCGGCCACAAACGCCTTCGATGCCGCCAAAGACCATGGCGTCACAAGACCGTTCGCTTCCCGCTATGCCGCCAGCGTCGATGGCATCCCAAGATCAGGCTCTGCCGCCCATGCCGGCGGCAGCGTCACAGATCCAGTCCCAACCTGCGCCCCAACCCACGCCATTGCCAGACACGGTCTCGATGCCGCTCGTGACACCCGATGTGTCAGACGACTTCAACGCATCGAACCGGTTCGACGCGTCACAGCAATACGCCGGTCCGGCGTCATCGGCACAGCCACAACCGGTGCCAATTGCCGCCGGTCAGCAGCCGGGAACACCACCGCAGACCTCGACCGGTAGCGATGAGTCGGTCTTCCGCAATCCGATCGTGTTGGCCGCCAGTGCTGTTGCTGCGCTGGTACTGCTTGGCCTGCTCATCGTTGCCGTGGCGAACTCGGGTGGCGGCGGACAGAGCGTTGGGGCAGACGGCACCGGTCGCTCAGTCTCTACAACGACCACGCCAACAACACTCGCCACCACCACAACGACCGCGGCGCAAACAACGACAACCGCTCCAACGACAGAAGCACCGCCGATTGACGCAGGTCCGTCACAAGCCGACATCGACGGGGTGGTCTTGACGGCCGCAGACTTCCCAAGCGACTGGACGTCTGATGTGTGGGTCGAGGACGAGAACACCATCTGCGACTTGCCTGCCGCTAATCCAGCTCTGATGGCGGTGTCGATCCACGATGACCCCGCCACCTTTGATCGAATCATCAGCTTGGTGAACACCTACGGCGACGAGCAGACGTCGATCAACTCGGTGAGCGAAGATCGCAACCTGATCAACATTTGCCCTGAAGACCGTTTTGAGCTCAACGGCGGCGATGAGATCGATATCAAGATCAGCGAGCCCAACCTGGCGGTGCCAACGCTTGGCGACGAGAGCTACATCCTGCAGTTCGACTACTTCGATCTCGAGGGCAACCTCGTTGTGACTGCTGTGTTCCTCGAGACCCGCTGGGGTCGCTCAATCGTTCAGACGAGCATTGCCGTGACGGGATCTGAGACAGGCTTGTCGTCAGAACAAGAGCAGCGCCTGCGTGACTTCCACGACATTGCGTTCGCCCGCATGATCGGGATTCCGCGATGATCCTGCGGTCAGCCGTGGCGTCGTGCCATCAACGCCCACGTTCCACAGAAGGCCAAGAATGACCGATCAACACGCTGGCTTGAGTGGTGAGCCAGGTGACCTGACTCCGCAACTGATCGAGACATCGACGTGGACCGACCAGCAAGTCGCGGCGGCCGGCATTCCGATGGTCGACGTTCCGATCGTGTCTGTCGGCGGCGGACTCGGCTCGCTGGCTCTTGTCGACTACCTCCGCATCGCTGGCGTTCCCGTGCACGACATCGCGGTGCTGTCGCCAAACAAGCGACCGAGTGAGACATACGAGTTCCTCGCCAACAACTCTCAGATTCCCCGACACGAGCGATTGCGCAGCGATTCCGGCTCGGTTATGGACAACATCTGGGGGTTCCCGAGCTATGCCTTGCGCGAGGCATGGAACGAGAAGGGGCTGAAGAACAAGCTGTTTCCAGTTTGGCAGGTGACGACCGAGCCGATCCTGGCCGAGTACTACACCCCCAAATCTGGACAGGTCTACGAGTCGGTCGATCGTGAGACCGCTCGTATTGGCTGGACCCAGATGCTGAAGGCTGGCCAGGTTCGAATGGTGCGCCGCCGATCCGGCGGTGGCTTCCTCACGATCTTGACCCCACCGCCCGGCACAACGCAGACCCGTCGCGTTGCGTACCGGTCTCGCTTTGTTCACCTGTCGCTCGGATATCCGGGCGTGCGGTTTCTCGACGATCTTCGTAGCTATCGAGAACGCTCTGGCGACCACCGACGTGTCGTGAACTCCTACGAGCCGCACCCGCACGTGTACGAAGAGCTTGCTCGTCGGCCCTGCACCGTGCTCGTGCGAGGCTCTGGCATCGTTGCCTCGCGAGTGCTGCAACGCCTGCTGGACGACAACGAAGCGGGCCGCACACAGACAACGGTCGTCCATCTCTTCCGCAACTACGTCAGTGGTCCTCAAGGCGATTCGGTCACGTTCCGCCGCCCCGGCACTGGCGGCTTTGCGTATCAAGCCTTCAACTATCCAAAGGCCGCTTGGGGCGGGCAGTTCCGCAACCAACTGCTTGAACTCGAGGGCGACGCCCGGTCCGATTTCATCGACACCACCGGTGGTACCAACACGGCGCCCCGCAAGGACTGGCGCGACCAGCTCGGTCGGGCCGCAGCCATCGGCACCTACCAGCAGCGCGTTGGCCAGGTGTCGTCTGTCGAACCAACAGACGATGGCTTCCGGGTTCGTACCGAAGTACAAGACAACGCCGGCGCCTCGTTCTCGATCGACGCCGACTTCATCATCGACGCCACCGGACTTGAAGCATCGATTCGTTCCAACCGAGTGTTGGCCGACCTCGTCGACGTTACCGGCGCCCACACCAACCCGAAGGGTCGGCTCGAGACGCTTCCGACCTTTGAGGTGGTGGGTACCCGATCTGAGCCCGGCCGCCTTTATGCGTCAGGCTCATCGACCCTTGGCAGCACGTATGCCCCCGTTGACTCGTTCCTCGGCTTGCAGTACTCGGCCCAGCAGATTGCCTTCGACCTCGGGGCGATTGGTGCGGTGCCAAAGCTCGGTCCGTTGCGGTCATTCAAGGAATGGACCCGCTGGATGAAGAACAGGCCACCGTCATGACCCCCACACTCTTCGGACGAATTCAGACCCGGCTCTTCATGGTGTTCACCTTTGGTTTGGTGTGGAGCATCATCATCTTGCCGATCTTGCCGAAGCCCGAGGGAGCGCCGCTTGGTGACGTGGCCGGCGACGTGTTCTTGGCCCTCATTGGTGTTGCCCTCATTGGCATCGTCTGGGAGTTCCTCTACCACGGGCTACAGCAGGTCCGTTGGGAGAAAGACTGGCCGTCTCTGTTCGGCCTCCTCACGGGCATCAACGAGGGGCTGTTTCTCTATCTCGTGCTCGACATGCCGCTTTCGACGTTTCTCGTGCACTTCACCACCACCTGGATCGTCATCTGGCTCGCGCTCCACGGCCCCATGCGAGTGCTCTTCCTTCGGTGGCGGTTCCGTGGTGGCCGCCTCGTCTGAGTCGTGAGCGAGACGCCGCCGACCGCGGGCTTCAACGTCGAAGACGTCATTGCCGCGTCCGCCGCGAACAGAGCTGACTCAACCAAGCGCCGATCGCGACGAGCGCTTGGCGTGTCGGTCGCGATCACGCTGATCTGGCTCGTGGCCGTCACGGCGACGGGGGTGTGGGATCGCGTCATTGATCACTGGGCCGCAGCGGTCACCATGGTGTTTGGCAGCTTCGTCGCCGGCTCGACACCGCAAGGTGGTGGCGCCGTCGCCTTCCCCGTCTTCACGAAGCTTCTCGACATCCCAACCGAGGTCGCCCGCTCGTTTTCCCTGCTGATCCAAACCGTCGGGATGGGCGCAGCATCACTTGCGATTCTCCTGAGCAAGCGAACGATCGCTACCTCGGCGCTGAAAATTCTGGCTCCGGTCACCGTTGCGACCTTCCTGATCGCCAACCGACTGCTCGTTGACTCGTCGCAACCCTTCCTTCCTTCAACCGTGCCGTCGGCCTACGTCAAGGTGAGCTTCACCGTGGTGCTGGCCGCGATGGCTGCGGTGGTCGCCATGACGTATCGGCAACAGATTCTGGTCCGCCGCAGTGAGCTACCGCCGTTGACCGGGCGAGTGATCGCGGCCCTCGTGTTCTTTGGCATCGTCGGTGGGGTTGCCGCCTCACTGGTTGGTTCAGGGGCCGACGTCGCCACCTACATCATCGTGGTGGTTCTGCTCGGCGTGAACCCTCGCGTCGGTGTGCCAACCAGCGTGCTGTTGATGACCATCGTCTCGATCGCCGGCTTCATTGACTTTGGATTGCTCGACGGTCAGCTCTTGCTTGAGCGGTCTGGCGACAACATCTTGGCGATCGGGGGCACGTCGATCGAGCCGCTGCCAAGCGATCGTTTCGACCTGACCGGCATGTGGCTCGCTGCGGTACCCGTTGTGGCCTGGGGCGCCCCGCTTGGATCGCTCGTGGCCTCCCGAGTGACCGACCGGCAGCTGGTGAGTTTCGTCGTTGCCCTGGCGCTGGCCGAAGTGATCTCAACCGTGGTCTTCCTCGAGCCTCTCCGCACCGACCTTGGCCTCGCGATCTTCGGCGCCCTCGGCCTCATCACGGTTACGGGCGGCCTGCTCTTGTTGCAGCGCCACCGCGTGTCGATTCTCGGGTTACCACCGATCGATGAGTCCGAGAGCTTTGTGCGCGGCGGGCTCGACGTTGGCAATCGATTCCGCGAGCAGCTTCGCCAGGAGGACCGTCGATGACCTACCTCGCCGACTACGAACTGTTGGAATGGCTTGGCCCCGGCAATCATGGAGACTGGTGGCTGGCACGCCCGCCGGAGCGGCTTGGTCACGGTGACGAGCGCGTGGCGGTCAAGGCGCTGTGGCGCGATGCGTCAGAGCTCGACTTCGAGCGAATGGCTCGAGAGCTCCGCCTCCTTTCGATGGTTCAGAGCCCTCACCTCGTGCATCTGATCGAGGCCGGAGAGAGCGACGGCCGACTGTTCTACGTGCGCACCCATCATCCTGACGGGTCGCTCGACCGAGACGATCTCGCCACCGATCGACAACGCGCTGCGCTTGTTGGGGCGGCCAGAGGGGCGCAAGCTCTGCATGATGCGGGCATTGCTCATCGCGACATCAAGCCCGAAAACGTCTTGCTCACGGCAACGGGCGCAGTGTTGAGTGAGCTCGGCTTGGCCCAGCTCGTCGACCCTGGCATGACCACTGGCATTGGCCCTGTTGGCGCCATCGAATATGTGGCCCCCGAAGTGGCGCTCGGAGAACGAGGATCGGCATCAAGTGACATCTGGGCTCTAGGTGTCACACTCCACCGAGTGCTGTGTGGCGTTTCGATCTACGGTCCTCATCCACCCGAGAACGTGCTTGAGGGTTTCCGTCGAGTGACAGGTGGACAGTGGGAGCTCTCGTCCGATCTCGCACTTGCCGACCGAGAACTCGTGGCCTCATGCCTCAACCAGAACCCTGCGGAGCGACTGCCGTCTGCTTCCGCCTTCGCTGATCGACTTGAAGGAGTGACGTCGTGAGTGACCACGCATCGACCAGCCCTGTTTCCACCGTTGTGAGTGCCGCTGGTGCCAGTGGTGGCGGCGCGGTCATTCGCAGAGGGGCAACGATTGCCGTTGTCGCTCAGCCAGACCATCCCCTTGTCTCCGCAACGGCGCGGGGACTGTCCGACGACCCGATGACCGAGATCCGAGCCGTCGTTGACCGGGGTGGCGACATTCCCGCGTTTGCGATCGCCCGAGTGCTCGACGAGGGAGTGCAGCTCTTCGTGCGGGGCGGTGCAGCCGTGGCGGTTGGCGGCCTCACGCTTCGCCACGACGGATCCAATCCCTTCGTGTCCCAGATGGTTCGAGTGCCAGACAACGGACGCATCGCGGTTCGCCTTGATGATGCCGGACCACCTCTGGCCTGGACCGACCTTGGTGAGGGTGTGGTGCTTGGCGGTGGTGCCGAGATGGTGCTGGCCGGAGCGCAAGCCGGCTTGGCCGGTGGCACAGATTCAACCGCGCCGATGCCGGCCCCCAGGCCAGCTGAGGTGGCGAATGCCGCGGCCGCAGTGGCTCCTGCTCCTCCGGGCAGCGACGAGCCGAAGGCGCCAGCCAAAGTGATCTCGTTCGAAACAGACGCGGCAACGCCAGCAGCCGCTCCAGCAGCAGCGGGGGCGTCAGCTCCGGTTGCCGACACGCACGACGCCGCCGGTGAGAGCGATGCGGTGCAGGTTCGAGGGCTGCGCTGCCAACGTGGTCACCTGGTGCACCCGTCAGCCCGACTGTGTCCGTTGTGCGGCGACAACATGCAGAACAACTCGGTGATCGTGAACGCCGACGGTTCCATCGGAGTACTCGGGCCTCGACCCCCACTCGGCGTGCTGATCTTGCCGGATGGCCGGTCATTCCAACTCAACCGAACCACGGTGATTGGTCGGCAGCCCGACCTCGACGACGCGGTTCGCAATGGTCAAGCCGACGCGTTGCTGTTCGACGAACCAACGGTGTCGCGAGCTCACGCTCGCGTCGTGCTCGATGACTGGAATGTCTCGTTGGTCGATCTTGGTTCTGCCAACGGCACGGCCGTCGCCGCTTCTGGCAACGCCCCGACGCGGCTGGCTGCGAACCAACCAGTGGCACTCCAAGGTGGCACCTACATCTACTTCGGCTCGATCCAGATCGTGTTCCAGCCGACCTCCGCAGCACCAACCCCGTAGTGCTCGCTGTCGGCTTGGCTAGGTCAACTAGCGGCCGGCGAACGCACGCTCAATGAGCGTGAGCCATTGCGCAACAACATCACCGTCACCGCTTGTTGTGACGCTGACGTTGCGACGAGGCGATGATTCGCGACCCCACAACGCACACAGCACGGCGTGCCCATCACCGGTGATGCGGCCCGCCGGTGCGAGATCGATTGCGGATGAGTCATCGCCAGCCCGCATGTGTAGGCCAATGTCGGCACTCTCAACGACGAGCGCTCCGTCGGGTGCGTCGGTCATCGAGGAGGCGAACGGCAACGCAAACTCGAGCGTTTCCGCAATGGCGTCAAAGGCGCGGTCAGGTGCCAGGTTCTCGTCGTTGGTCGCGAGCGCTTCCTCAACGTCGATTCGGTGGAGCGCTGTCTCAATGGCCGCCCGTCGAAACCAGAACGCGGCAACGCCAGGGCCGGCGTAGGTCCAGCACGGCATCGTTGGATCGGTGGCCTCGAACGTACTGATGCACGCAGCGAAGATCTCAGAGAATCGCAGCAGGGCAGCCCGTCCGGTCAACGTTCCTGCTGGCCAGTCAGCGGTGGCGAACACCTCGTCGGCTGGCGTGTTCGGTGTGGCCGCCATGGCGACCGGATAGCCGAAGCCCAGTCCGATCGACAGGTGCTCAAGAACGCCATCGACGGTCCAACCAGGGCAGTTGGGCACGTCGGCCCCAAGTTGTTGGTCTGACAGGCGCTCAAACCACGCAACGTTCTCTTTGAACCAGTCGAGATGCTGCTGTGGGGCCATGTCGTGACCGTAGTCGCCTCGAATCCATGCTGGTCTGCCCGTCCTCCCTGATTTCTGGGGCAATCCGGTATCTGCGGTGGTGACCCACTCCGCATCGCCAAGGCCCGTACTCTTTCCTTTCCCCCGTTTCCGCCGACAGGAACCCTGTGTTGACGAACCGTGTGCTCACCGATCTCCTCTCGAACCGCTCGCGCCCGCGCCGTTCGTTCCCGGTCTTGTTCTTAGCCTTTCTGTTGGTGGCTGCGGCCTGCACGAGCTCCGGTGACGACACCTCGACCGCCGAGGTCGACACCACGCTCGAGTCTGGCGAGACCACCGACGCCACAGACGACTCGACCGATGCCGGATCAGACGACGCCGACAACGGCGACACCGGCTCGGACGACACCGACGCAGACGGCACCGTGGAGCCGGACGACTCAGACGACACACCCTTCAACGCTGGCGTAGAAACCATCGAGTGGGAGGGCTGCGATCTCTCGCAGAACGAGTGCGGTTTTGTTGAAGTGCCGGCCGACTACGCCGACCCATCGGCAGGAACTCTCCAGATCGCCGTCAACGTCTTCCGAGCTCGTGACCCCGAGAACCGCATCGGCTACCTCTTCGTCAACCCCGGCGGCCCAGGTGGCTCCGGTGTCGAGATCGTCGACTTCGCGACGCTCGTGTTCGACGATCCGATCCTCGACCAGTTCGACATCATCGGGTTTGACCCCCGCGGCGTTGGCGCATCCGAGCCGTCATTCGAGTGTGGCGACCCGGGCGAGGTGATCGAGCTCTTCAACTCGACAGACCCGCCGGTCGACACCGCAGCTGAGGTTGAGATTGTCGAAAGCGCCATCGAGCTGTGCGTTGAGTCGATGGGCCCTGCCGCCGGTCGTTTGCACTCCGAGTTCGTCGCTCGAGACATGGACGAGATCCGTAAGGCCCTTGGTGCCGAACAGATCAACTACCTCGGCTTCTCGTACGGTTCGGCCCTCGGCTTCTGGTACGCCACCCTGTTCCCCGATTCGGTACGGGCCATGGTTGTCGACGGCGCGGACAACCCCCTCGACGACCTGTCGACTCAAGAGATCCGAGTGCAGAACTTCGTTGATGAAACGTCCGACTTCGAGCGCTTGCTCAACGACGCGCTCAACGCCTGTGACTCATCCGACTGCCCGATCTTCAACGATGGAGACCCCATCGGTTACTACTACGACTCGGTCGACAAGTTCGGCCTCGTGGTGGCAGACGTGTCAGGCAATCCCGATGCGGCAATCCTCGGCCTCATCCAACCGCTCTACAACGAAGACTCGTGGCCCACGTTGCACGAGGCCCTGTTTGAGCTCAACGAAAACGACGACGCCACCGTGTTCGCCAGCCTCGCCCGCTCGCAATTGCTTGCCGCGGAAGACGGCATGAACATCACCGGTTGGATCAACTGCCTCGATGGCTACTCGTTGTTCCCTGAGCTCGATCGCGAGACCAAGCTTGGCGACGAGGGTGCCATCGATGAGGCCTTCGAGCAGGAATTCCCGCTGTTGTACGCCGCCAACATTCCAAGCGTCGCCCCGTGCCCGTTCGTCGACACGATCGCTCCTGAGCCATTCGAAGGCGAATTCAACGGCTCAGACGTGCCGATCGTTGTCATTGGCAATGTGTCTGACCCAGCCACCCCGTTCTCGGAGTCTGAGGAAGTGGTCGAAGAGACGCTCAGCAACGGCTACCTCGTCGAGGTCGATCACCCGAGCCACGTCGTGTACCCGTCGAACACCTGCGTGAACGATGTCGTGCACGACACGCTCATCAGCGGCGAGCCACCAGCTGAACGTCGCATCGTGTGTGATCGTCAAGAGCGCTCCGCTGACGACCAGCGGGACGACATCAAAGACGTGTGCTTTGTGATTCTGCCCAACGCCGGTCTTGAGCTTCCAGAAGACGAAGCAGACGAGGCATGTGACGATCTCGTGATCCGCATCGAAAACGAGATGGGTCTTGATGCCTTCGACCGGGCAAACGCCGGTGATGAAGCCGAGGGAGCCGTGTTCCAGGAGATCTTGATCGACTGGCTCACCAACCTCGTTGGCTAGCGCGGCGACCTCGTCGGCTAACGCGGCAATGGGCAGGGCCAGCCGACACGTCGGCCACCAATCCAGACACAACCATCGCTGAAGTTGGTGACCGGGGAGCACTCGGTTCACACTTCTGTGGTGACAGCGACTGCATCAGCTCCTGCGCCAGCTTCTGCCCCCACGAAGCTTCCGCTGTGGGTCATCATCGCCATCGGCGGCATCATCACCGCGCTTTCGATGGGCGTGCGTTCTACCTTCGGCGTGTTCTTCGACCCGGTCACCGAAAACCTGGGTCTCGGACGTGGTGCCTTTGCGTTCGCCATCGCCATCCAGCAGCTGATCTGGGGTGTGAGCCAGCCAGTCGCTGGGGCTATCTCTGATCGATTCGGCGCGGCCAGAACGCTCGGTGCAGGTTGTGTGCTCTACGGCATTGCGATGGCGCTCATGTCTCGAGCCACCACGGCGGTCGAACTCGTGTTGTCTGGCGGACTTCTCGTTGGCATCGCCATTGGTGCTGCCAGCTTCTCGGTGGTGCTCTCATCTGTTGGCCGCATGGTGACACCCAAGCGTCGGCCGATGGCTCTTGGCATCGTGAGTGCGGTCGGCTCGCTCGGTCAGTTCGCGCTCGTGCCCTTCGCCCAATGGCGGCTCGATGTGTCGAGTTGGCAGACCGTCGCCCTCATGCTTGGTCTCGTCATTCTCGCCACCGTGGTGCTGACCCCAGCGATGAAGGGCCGAGCCGCCGACTTTCCCCAGCCCACCTCAGCCGCCGGCGGGGAACCACAGGTGAAGCGCACGCTCCGAGAAGAGTTGCATCGAGCTTCGTCATCTCGCGACTACCTGCTGTTGAACGCTGCCTTCTTCGTGTGCGGCTTCCACGTGACCTTCATCGGGACCCATCTCATCGCCTACGCCGGCGACCTGGGCCAGGAGGCGGCAACCGCGTCCCAAGCGCTCGCGGTTGTCGGCTTGTTCAACGTGTTCGGCTCGTTGGGCGCTGGCTATTTCGGATCGCGCTACTCGAACACCAAGCTGCTCTCGGGCATCTACTTCGCACGGGCCGTGGTGATCACCGGCTTCCTGCTGGTGCCGCCGAGCGCCACGATGACCCTCGTGTTCGGAGCATTGATTGGACTTCTTTGGCTCTCAACCGTGCCGCTCACCTCGGCGATGGTGACGACGCAGTTCGGCACCGACCATGCGGGTGCGCTCTTTGGCATCGTGTTTCTGAGCCATCAGCTTGGCGCCTTTCTTGGGGCCTGGTCAGGCGGTGCGGTGAGCGAGGCCACCGACTCCTATGTGCCCGTGTGGTGGGTTGCTGTGGGGCTTGGCGTCTTCGCCGCCGTGATCCACATGGCCATTAATGAGGGACCGGTGCCAGAGCCGCCGCCGTCGTCACCCGGCGTGCGAGTTCGACCCGCGACAGGGTTTGCATCGATCGTGGTGTTGGGGATCGCAGCGGCTGGCGTTGCTGCTGCCTTTGCACCGTTGGGAGCCGCGGCGGAAGACGCCGGCGAGTTCGTGCGGATCTGTTTCGTGGCGTTGCAGTAGGGGCCGCAGCCCGCTGGGCTACGCCATGTTGCGGGAGATCTCGTTGACCCGAGCTCGTGACGCTCGGACCATCACGGCGAACACACCGATGATGGCGAGGGCCAAGCACAAGAACTTGAAGCCGCCAGCCATGCGAATGATGGCGAGAAGCCATCCGGCTGGAGCAACCACGCCGGCGGTGCCGGCGGCGTCGAGATCGACGGTGCCCATCGCGAGCTGGAGTGAGACGTTTTCGATCTGATCAGCGACAGCGCCACCGATCAGGAGCTTGGTTGCCCAATCGGCAACCGTGTGTTCGTGGCGGGCAAGGAGGCCCAAGAAGAGCACCACGTAGCCGGGCACGTAGAGGAACGCATCGGCGAGCGATGACAGACGAAGGCTGTTGCCACCGTCATAGGCCCGGGTTGCAAACTGTTCCGCCGAACTGGCTTGCTGGATACCGGCGAGGGTTCCCCACTGCTGCATCAAGAACACGGCGAGGAAGCACAAGCCAAGGCCAATGAGGACGTTGACGCGGGGCGGGATGCGAGACAACGGGTTCACCCGTTCCCATCGGCTGGTTGACGTCGTTCTGGAGTGGTTGCGTTAGGTGGCCGTGATCACTCGAGATCGATGCTCTTCGAACACCAGCGAGGTTCGTTCGTCGATCACCGCTTCGAGCACCGAGATCTTTTGGATCACGGTGCTGCGCAGATGGGCGACATCCGTGACCGCCACGTGCACGATGGCATCTTCGACGCCAGAGATCAGATACGCCGAGATGGTCTCTGGCATTGCTTTCACGGTGTCGAGGAAGCCACGGATGGTTACCTCGTCCGTCGGTGACAGCTTCACGAAGACGAGGGCCTGCACAGAGCGGCCGAGCGCCGCGAGGTCAACGGTGGCGTGATAGCCGGTGATGACGCCTCTGTCTTCGAGGTCACGAACTCGGGCCGAGGTGCTTGATTGGGCCAGACCAGTCTTGATGCTGAGGGCGCGGTTGGTCATGCGGGCGTCAGCCTGCAGTTCATTGAGAATCGTGTGATCGATCTGATCTCGTGCTGGTGCCGGTTCGTGAGACTCCGTGCGGCTCATAGCTGTGACCTCCGTTACATGTTCGGTGATCGGGCGGTTTGGCCGACCTTACGACGGCATGATCGCGGTCAATCGGCTCTCAAGCAATGAATAGTTCGGACCTATCGACATCGAGCCGAATCATTCATCATGATGGAGGGGCACGCACCGCTCGGCAAAGGAGTCGCTGTGACCGACACGTATCGCATCGAAGACCGCTACACCGCACTGTCCAAAACGGTGGCACTCACCGGGATTCAGGCGATGGCTCGGTTGCCGATCGAGCAGCTGCGCGCTGATCGTCGTGCTGGCAAAAACACCGCGGCGCTCATTTCGGGCTACCCCGGTTCGCCGCTTGGCGGCTTCGACGGAGCAGCCGCGGCCGCAGCCAAAACGGTGCCCGACCTGCCCATCAGCTGTCGTCCCGCGGTCAACGAGGAGCTTGGCGCAAGCGCCATCATGGGTTCGCAACTCGCAAGTTCGCAGCCAGACGCGATCTACGACGGTGTTGTTGGCATTTGGTATGCCAAGGCTCCCGGTGTTGACCGTGCCGTGGATGCGCTGCGACATGCGGTGTACGCCGGAACGTCTCGCTGGGGCGGCGCTGTTGCCCTCATCGGAGACGACCCAAACGCGAAGAGTTCGACCCTGCCGTCGTCGTCCGCTGGCGTTGTCGCCGATCTGCACATGCCATTGCTCTACCCCGGCGATCCGGG
>CALLGK010000232.1 GCA_938009905.1 uncultured Acidimicrobiales bacterium
CGGGGCCTCCTACGGATTCGACCCCGAGTACTTCCGAGTCTCGGTCGACGGTCGGGCCTCGACTCCGGAAGGCTTCGACGTACCAAACGTCGATGCTGGAAACACCGTTGCGGGCCAGGCTGTCTACATCATCCCCAAGGGTGCACAACAGCTTCAGCTCGTCGGCGAAACCGACGCCGAGGTGTTCGCCACCTGGCAGGTCTCGATCTCAGATCTGCCCGGCGAGTAACGCGGTTCCCGACCAGACCTTGCGTGCGAGGTGCCGCTCCGAGCGGCTCTCGTGCACGCAGGTCGGGTCAACGCCGGCAGCCGCTAGGTCGTTTGTTGGCCGAGGCGATCGGAGAGTCGTTCGGCCAGCTCGATCCGACCTCGGCGCACCCAAGTCTTGGCAGTGCTGAGAGGAATCTCGAGTCGATCCGAGATCTCTTCGTAGGTCAGTCCCTCGTCTTCTCTGAGGAGGAGGGCCCTCTTGCGATCGGGGTGCAGCTCTTCGATGACCTCACGAATGACCTGACGGTCGACAACCATCGACGACACCCGAGCGACGAAGTCGTCGGCAAAGTCCTCGGAGTCGCCAGCCTCCGCACGGTCGCTGTGGCGAGCTTCACCTCGAATGAGCATCTTGGCTTCGTTGGAGGCCACTCGGTGCAACCACGTGGTGAACTTGGATTCGGCTCGGAACGAGTCAATACGCAGCGCAACGGCCACCATCACCGCACCTTCGGCGGCCGAGATGTCGTGCTCAGAGATCAGATACTGCCGCAACGCTGGGTGAGCGAGACGAAACGTGCGAACAGCCCAGGCAAGGTCAGCGGCTGCGTCGTTGTCGCCCGCCGCGGCGGTGGTCGCCAGCATGTCAAGCAGGCCTGATCGGCTCTCGACGTCGGCGTTCTGAAGCTGAAGGCGAGCGCGGCTCGAGTCGTACGTGTTCATCAACGACGACCAATCATCCGGATACCTCAACGGTCTTCCTGATACCGCGTTCGATGCCGTCGGCCCCGACAGAAATCAACGAGAAGGTCACGGGATCGGTCGAGTCGGGTGTCAGTGAAAACACTTCCTGATCGAGTCGGTTGCCATCCTCGTCAAGCCAGAAGAAACGAACGTCTCCCGGTTCGGTCGATGCGAGGAATTGTGTGACCTGTCCCTGAGGGACCTCATCAGGTCCGTCAATGGTTGGCCCGACATCAGACGGCACAACCGAAATCGTCTTGGTCTCGGGATCGCGACCATCAACCACGAGCGAGAAGCTCAGCGACCCCGGCAGTCGAGCCTGCACCTGAAGGTCTTGCTCGGCGATCGAGGCCCCGGTCCAATCCGTCCACTCAATCTGGGCATCCGGAGGAGCGTCTGCTCGATAGCGGACCATCTCGCCAACGGCGATCGTGTCTGGCCCGATGATCGAAGACTCGCCAGCGAGACGGGTGAAGCCAAACCCGCCCAGCGCCACCAGAGCCAAGGCGAGCAATGCGAACATCGGCATGCGAGAGCGCTTCTGTTTGGTCGCAACAGCGGCGAGCTCAGCGCCCGCCTCGTTTCCGGCCGCGGCGGGAATCGGCGTTGGTGTAGGCGACACATCCGCCGGCACTGGCTGCTCGAACGACGGCTGGGAATCGGCGCCCATGAACACCGTCTCGGCTGTCTGCGGCATAGGAGGAGCCGGTGTAGCGGCTGGGGTGGGAGGCGGCGTCGTGATACCTGGCGACTGAGGTCGTTGAGGTGCAGCAGGCGGCGCCGCGGCAACGGGCGGGCGCACAGACGGCACCTCGCCGGTGCGACGGTTTTGGTTCGGTGCGCCGAGCGCGTCGAGCAAGGCTGATCGCCAGTCGGCCATCGAGTTGAATCGATCGTCGGCCTTCTGCGCATGCCCCTTGGCCAACACCTGATCGGTAAGCGGATCGAACTGCACGGCGGCACCCTCTGGTCCGCGCAGCAGTTCACTGACAAGGACGGTGACCGCGTAGATGTCGGCTCGGTGGTCGACGCTTCCCGCAGGATCGAGCTGCTCTGGTGCTGAGTAGCGGGCGGTTCCGCCAGCGACGCTTAGGGCCGTGGTGTCGACGTTGAGATCTTTCGCCAGGCCAAGGTCGCCAACCACCAGGCGTTCGCCAGGTCGCAGGAGTCCGTCTGGGTCGCCGTGAAGGACGCCTCGATCGGTGCGCACCAACAGGTTCGACGGCTTGAGATCGCGGTGCACCACGCCAGCTCGATGAATCGCACCAACGGCAGAAGCGAGCGCATCAATCACCGGCACGACGTGCTGAGGCGCCCACGCCTGTTCGCCAACCCGATGCCGCAGCGTGCCCCGATCGGCAAACCCCATCACAAAGAAGGGGCGTCCGTCTTCGGTCTCGTCGATGTCGTGCACTTCGATAAGCCCGGGCACAGAGCCCTGCGACTGCAAACGGCGAAGAAGTACTGCCTCGGTACGGAAGCGGCGGCGAACGTCTGGATCAAGCGACCAGTTCTCGGCCAGCACCTTGATGGCCACTGTGGCGTCGAGGCGCGGGTCGTTGGCTCGGTACACGGTGGCAAAACCGCCGGCGCCGAGTACCCCTTCGACGTCATAGCGGCCTATCCGCTCAGTGGGCATTCCTCCCATGTTGCCATGCCAACACCCCAGAAGAGTTGAGGATCAGTCCCCAGTCCCACAGGCCAAAAGACCAAGCTTGGTTCGCTTGCGGTCACAGCTGAGGCGTGCGATGGCTACGCCCCTGCGACCGCCTTGTTCATTTCGGTGTGGAAGTGCACCAACGGTGCCTCGATCTTGCCGTAGACCATGTTTTCGAGCGCACCAGAGTTGAGGTGGCGTTGGATGTCTTCGAGGGCGATGAAGTCTTCCGTGCCCGTCACGTGTAGGAGGAGTTCGAGGTTCTTGACCATGTAGTTGCGTTCCCGCTCGTTCTTCGGCTCGCTGGGGGCATACACCGAGGCTGTGAATCGGCTTCGCCCAACGCCAATTGGCTCGACGTTCCACACCTCGAGGTGGTCGAGTTGGTGCACGATCATCCCGCCGGGAGGAAGGAAGTATTGGATCGTGCCGTAGGGGATGATGCTCCACTCGTCCTGCGGCTTGTCGAACTCATCGCGGATGTTTGACCGAAGGCCGATTGACAGCGAATTGCGGCCGAACGCTTCGAAGATGATGCCGTCTGAGGTGAACGCCGGGCCGATCGTGTCTTTGTGCAAGGTGCGAATGTGATACGTCTCGCTGAAGCTGTCGAAGAAGAACTTCCAGTTCAGGTCCCACTCGTCCGAGCGAGATTCGATCAGTACGTAGTTGTCGATACCGAAGTCGGCAAGGTCGTGCTGAGCGCCACCAAGCACCTCATCAATGTCGATCGGTTCGTCGCCGCTGGCCCGCACGAAGATCAGGCCGTGCTTCTCGGCGACCGGCCTGCTCATCAGATCGCAGTTCGCAGTGATGTCGTTGAAGGCATGTTCGGCGGCGGGGCGAACTCGAAGTGCGCCGTCGAGCTCATAGGTCCATGCGTGATACGGACAGCTGAACGCCCGAAGACCGTCGCCTCGGTGGTGAGGGTCGACCAACGGCGAGCCGCGATGGCGGCACATGTTGACGAGCGCTCGAAGCGACCCGTCTTGTTGGCGCACGACAACGATCGGGATGCCGTCGAAGGTCATTGACCGCCACGAGCCGGGCTCTCGCAAGTCGGCGCTCAAGCCGAAGAACACCGGGCCTTCGCGGAAAAGCACACGCTGCTCGATCTCGAACCGGGCAGGATCGCAGTACGCACTTGCCGCGTTGACCATCGACGTGTCGCCGTGCAGTCCCTGCAGTCGGTCACCAGCGGTTGCCACCCGCTCAAGCAGTTCGACCTGTCGTTCGTGTCGCATACGGTCCCCCTGGTCACGCTGGCCTGCCCCACAAATCTGCCACGTCGATCAGAGCTGCGTGCAATTTCGCCATGGACGAGTGCGCTCCGACGTTCTGGAGGCCGTAGGGCACCAAAACGTGCTCTCCGGCCTCCAGAAGGGGAATTTTGCGAGACGAGCCGAACGTCACGTGTGTTGTGTTGGGGAGCCGACGGAGCATCGCCGCCGGTCAATCGACGATGAGGAGGTCATCAACCACAACCCAAAGAGAGGGCGACATGAAACGCCAACTGAAAGCCATCGCTGCAGCAGCAGCCATCATTGCACCGGTCGCCGTCATGGCGACTCCCGCATCAGCACAACCAGATCCAAACCCTGACATCGTCAGTTTGCGCATCATCGGAAGCCAGTGGGAAGAGTACGTCCCGGAGGGGGCCTACACGGTCTACGAGAATGAACTTCCCGAAGAGTGGTCGATCTCGCTCGACAGCCCGGATGCCGACTCTGTCCGCTGGACGGTCAACGGCCTCGTCGAGAACCAAGAAGAGGAACACCCGTACTTGATCACCAACAACAGCGCCGACTCTTGGGAACCCTCCGACTGGGGCCCAGGCACCTACGACATCATGGCCACCGCGTTCACCGGGCCAAATCAGACCGGTAGCTCGAACGCGTTTGAAACCCGCCTCGTGATTGAGCCGGGGACACGACCGAGCTACGACTTCGTCGCCAATGCCGGCTTCGATGCTCACGACAGCAACCCAGGCGACGGCTTGTGCGCTGCAGTCGTCGACGGTGAACATCACTGCACGTTGCGAGCGGCCGTTGAAGAGTTGAACGCAACGGGCGGCGGCCGCATCGGCCTCAAGACCTTCATCTGGTCGTACCAGCTCGAGTTGGGTGACCTTGACATCACCACACCGATGGGCATCATCGGTCTCGACAACGGCAAGCCGATCGTTGACGGCAACGACATCGGCCGCGTGTTCGACATCAATGCACCAGGCGATCTTGTCCTTCTGAGCAACCTGGAGATTCGAAACGGCAACGTCTTGGACGACCCAGTCGGTGAACGAACGGGTGGGAACATTCGTGTTCGAGACACCTCGCTCTGGCTGAACATCTCGCTTGTAAAGGACGGCGCCGCCATCCGCGGAGGCGGTATCGACTTCGAAGCGGGCGACAATCCCCACGCGGCTGTCTACGTCAGCCACTCAAGGATTGAGAACAATCACGCCACACGAGGATCCGGCGGCGGTATCTATTCCGCCGACCGACTCTCTATCGAACACACAGAGATGATTGAAAACACTGCCATCAAGGGTGGCGCATTGGCCCTCACGGGAGATGGCGAAACACTCCTGTTTGTAAACAACACGATGGTCGCTCACAACGAAGCCATCAAGGGTGGCAGCGGGCTCAACATTGAGGACGCGGTCGCAACCATCAACTACACGACCATCGCCGACAACGTGACTCGAAACAACGACACGCCGTGGTCCGGGCCGAACGAGTCGGGCGGCATTTGGATGGACAACCCCTGGAACCTGACGCTGCAGGCCAATGCACTGGTTGGCAACACGTTTAGTGCCTCGGGACAAACGACGCTGCAACCGGCTGACTGTGCGTCGCCGCACGGCACATCGTTCAAGTTCAAGCCCGCCAACTACGTTGATCAGCCCAACTCTGTCTGCCGGGTCGACGCCTTCCATGGCTTCCCAGTGGCAACGGCGACCGGCGTGCCAGCGTACGTTCCTTCCGATTACCCCTGGGCCTACACGGAGTACGTCGTAAGTGAGCGCAGCCCGCTCTGGGGCCTCGGGATCGGGTCTGACGCAACGTGTCCGACCTTCGATGTCTACGGCACCCGCCGTGCAGATGACGGCGGATGCACCGCTGGCGCTGTGGCCCGGGCTGAGTTTCGCACGGTGGACAACGTTGAAGGCATCGAAATTGATGTTTCGCAAGCACCGGTCGTGATCCCAACGGAGACACTGCCAGAGCTCGACACCACCGACCTCGAGTTGCCGGACGGTATCGGAAGCACTTTGCCTCTCGATGAGCCACAGCTGACCCTTCCAGGCACGGTCAGCATCGGCGGATTCACGCTGGACTAATCACATCAACGGGACATCAACAGCAACGACCGAAGCCGGCAGACCTCATCTGCCGGCTTCAGTGCATTCACCGACGATTCGCGTTGCCCTCGAATGACACAAGCATGGGACACTCATCGCAATGGATGTCTCAGCCGAACTGACCAACCACTACGCAAACAGCTCTCCCATCGAGCGAATCGAGACCCAACTGCGTTCGGCCGGCATCGACCTTGGCTCCCTAACCACCGACGACCTCGCCGGGGTCGATGAATTCCACTTGGGTGGTCGGCTGGCCACCAGTGCACTGCTCGACGCATTACCGCTCGGGCCTGGATCCCACCACCTCGACATCGGTTGCGGCATCGGCGGCGCGGCCAGAACGATCGCAG
>CALLGK010000233.1 GCA_938009905.1 uncultured Acidimicrobiales bacterium
CCGGTCTTCACGTGGTGGAATCGGCGGTCAGACTTCTTCGAGACCAATCGAGGCTGGCGTCTCGACCACATCCTCACCGATCCAGAGACGGCCGAACAGGTGCAGTCAATCTGGATCGATCGGGAGGAACGAGCCAGAGAGGGCTCGACCGATCACGCCCCGGTTGTTCTCGACCTCGTCTCGACACCCGCCGCGATCGACGGTCACGAGACCATCGCCGCTCCCTTGGTTGGCTCTGGCCCTACATAGCGGGCACTGGGTCGCAGGATCTTGTTGTTGGCCGCTTGTTCAACCAGATGGGCGGCCCACCCGATCACTCGACTCACCGTGAATGTTGAGGTGAACAGATCAGGCGTGAGCCCTGCGAGATGCAGGACGATGCCGGCGTAGAACTCCACGTTGGTCACGATCACGGCGTCGGGCTTCCAGGCCCGCATCACCGCAAGGATCCGTTCCTCGATGTCGATGGCCCGCTCAACCAACTCGCCACCATGGCGTTCCGCAACACCGCGAAGGAGCAGCGAGCGAGGGTCATCAGCTCGGTAGACGGCGTGGCCGAACCCCATGATCTTGTGGCCTGCTTCGAGTCGGGCCGTCACCCACGCTTCCGTCTGCGTCGGGTCGCCGATTTCGTCGATCATCGACAGAGCCAAGGCAGGTGCGCCGCCATGCAACGGACCGGAAAGTGCTCCAACGCCAGCACACATTGCGGCCGCAACGTCTGCGCCAGTGCTGGTGACCACTCTGGTGGCAAAGGTTGACGCGTTGAACCCGTGATCGATCGTTGCCGAGAGGTAGGCCTCGACCATCGCCACGCGGTCGGGGTCGACGTCGTGGCCGAGTGCCATTCGCACCCAGTCTTCTGCGTGACCTCGGTCAGGATCAGGAGCGACGACGTCAAGGCCCTGGCGACGGCGGTGGGTCGCTGCCAGCAACGTCGGCACAACGGCGGCAAGGCGACTCGCCATCGCCCGCCGTTCGCCATCGTCGAGTTCGGTTGTGGCCCTTCCCTCCGGGGCGACAAGCGGGAGCAAGCTCATCAGCGCCAGATGAGGGGCTTGGGTGGCGGCGGCCACAGCGTCGACGATGACCGGATCAATGTCAACGACCCGGCCCGAGCCCACCTCTCGAGCGAACCGGGCAGAGGCGATCTCGTCGGCCGGAAGCGACCCGTCAAGCAGCAGGTGCCAAATGTCGGTGACCGATTGCGTGCGAGCCAGCTCAACCGCGTCGTGGTTGCGGTAGTGGTAGAAGCCCTCGGCCCCTCGAACCGACCCGAGCATCGTGTCGGCAACGGCAACGCCCTTCAGTCCAGGCGGAACATCAATAAAGGTCGTGTTCATGGCTTCGAGCGTCGCACTTGTGACAACATTGATCAATGTTGATTCAATCAATGTTGACGGGAACAACCCTGCCATCGACACTGTCTCGATGAGTGCGCTCGAACGGCCCGCTGGCCCCGATCTGCTGACCGCAGCCGAAGCGGCGGCCCGTCTCGGTGTGAAGCGCCAAACGCTCTACGCCTACGTGAGCCGTGGCGTCCTGAGCCGCCAGCTCTCGCTCGATGGGCGGACAAGCCTGTATGCGGCTGACGACATTGATTCGTTGCGCACGGCTCGCCGCCGCCCCACATCTGGCGAGGTCAACACGGTGATCGCCTCAAGCATCTCGCGCGTGCTCGACTCCGGTCACGAGTACCGAGGCGTCAAAGCGGCAAGCCTCGTCGAGCAACCGTTCGAGGAGGTGGCGAACCATCTCTGGAACGACTACGGGCCGTGGACAATCCCCAACAGTTGGATCGAGCACGTGGCCGCCGCTCAGCGTCTCTTGCCTGACGACACGCCATTCCTCGATCGAGCGCGTATGGCCGTCAATGTCACCGCCAGCCTCGATCGGCTCCGCGACGATCCGGCGCCAGCGAATCACTGCGAGGCCGGACGGCGCATGCTGCTGGCAACCGTGAAGGGGTTGCCCGTTCGTGGTGATCGCCATCCTGAGCCCGGCGAGGCCAACACGCTTGCGGAAGAACTCTGGACCAAGGTGACGCCGGATGTTGGCACCGACAGTCAACGAGCGGCGCTAAACGCCGGCCTCGTGCTGCTTGCCGATCACGGCATTGCCGCTTCTACCTTCGCCGCTCGCGTTGCTGCCTCGGTGCGGGCCGATCCGTACTCGATCGTGACTGCGGGCCTTGGTGCCCTTGCCGGCCCGTTGCACGGTGGCGCCAGCCGACTCGTTCATCAGCTGCTCACCGAAGCTCATGAAGAGGGATGCGAACGAGTGCTCGGCCGCCGGCTCGCAGCCGGCCAACGCATCCCCGGCGTCGGCCACGCGGTCTACAAGACACACGACAGCCGCGAGTCAGCACTGCACGACCTCGTCGTTGTTGGTTGGACGGACGATCATCGACTCGATGTCTACGAGACCTTGCGGCAGCTGCTCGCCGAACGGGTGAACGCCCCGCTGAACGTCGACTTTGCCCTTGGAGCCCTCACGTGGCTGGCCGGCATGGGTTCCGCAGGCGGCCAGAGCATCTTCATTTCGCGCATTGCCGGCTGGATTGCACACGGCATTGAAGAGTTCACCGAGGATCCGCTCCGGTTCCGACCGGTGGCTCGTTGGATCCCCGAGCGCCCAGAACTGCCGGAGGACGCGTGATCAATCCTCGCAACCACCCAAGAGCCGGGCGCTACGCACCAAGCCCGACCGGCCAGCTCCATCTCGGCAACCTTCGCACCGGCCTCGTGGCGTGGCTCGATGCTCGATCAGCTGGCGCTCCGTTCCATCTGCGCTTTGAAGATCTCGACACCGCAACAGTGAAGCCGGAGCACTACGAGTCGCAAGCCGCAGACCTGCGGGCTCTCGGGCTCGACTGGGACACCGAACCGCTCAACCAGAGCGATCGTCTCGAGATCTACTACGACGCGATTGCTGATCTGCGATCGGCTGGACAGCTCTACCCCTGCTACTGCTCACGTCGAGAAATTCGTGAGGCGGCCCAAGCTCCGAACGGCCCGCTTTCGCCGCTCGATTACCCCGGCACGTGTCGCACCCTGACCGAGGCGGAGCGCAGACAACGCGAAGAGGATGGGCGCCCTCCGGCCTGGCGTCTGCTGGTGCCCGAGGGAACCACACGGAGCTTCGTTGACGAGGTCGTTGGCGAACATGTCGGCCCTATCGACGATGTAGTGGTGCAACGCAACGACGGCGCACCCGCATACAACCTCGTTGTGGTCATCGACGACGAAGCGCAGGGCGTTGGCCACGTCATTCGAGCTGACGATCTCGTCACCTCAACCCCACGACAGATCTACATTGCCGAGCTGCTTGGCGTCGAACCCTTCACCTACGGGCACGTGCCGCTCGTACTTGGCCCGGAGGGCAAGCGCCTGGCAAAACGCGATGGGTCGGTGACGTTGCCCGATCGGATCGAACGAGGCGAGACCGCAGACGAGGTGCGTAGCTTTCTGGCTGCCTCGCTCGGTCTATGCGGCGTCGACGACCGACCATCACCGAGCGAGCTGGTCGATGCGTATCCAGGCCCGGGCGCCTTGCCCACCGAGCCGCTTACCCTCGACGAGAACTTCTTGGACGAGGGTCCGTCAGTCGTTGGTTGACGCGTCGAACGGACTCGACGAGCGCCACTCGGCTGGGTCTCGACCCATCTCGACAAGACGGTCAGCTGCCCACAGCGGAACTTCCATCTCGTCGCCAGCGATGGCCTGGGCCCACAGGTCGCCGTCCTCATCCCAGACGTGGCACGTGTTCTTGTTGGTGGAAAGCCGGCGGATTCGCTGCTCTTCAGCGCTGAGCGAGTCGTCACCTGCACCAATCGACACGGCGGTGCCCTGGCGTTCAGCGAAGATGTGCATCGACCACATTGACTGGATGGCAACTGGGGCCATTGCGTTGAGGAGCGCACCGACGTGCGTGCAGCCCCTCGGACCACCGAAGAGCTCGCGGACCTGACGCGAAAAGCCTCGGGCGATCGATAGCCCAACCAGCTTGTCGTAGGCCGGTTCGATCGAGGTACAACCGGAGTGCGGCGTCACTTCCATGAGCACCTCGGCCTCCTTGATCTCGAGAGTCGGATAACCAACCACCAGGTCAACAACCATCAGGTGAATCGACATCGGTTCTGGATCGTCTGCGATGTAGAGGCCAGGGGGCTTCTGGTCGTGCACCTGACCCCGAATGCGAAGCGACTCATCGCTCTCGCGATAGCTGCGGACGCTGTAGTTGCGGTCGTGCAGAAGTGGACCGTCAGGCTCGGGAATCTCGCCGAGTCGATCGTGAGGCATCCGGGCATGACAGCCGAAAGCTCAGCCGACTACCAATCGCGATGTGACAAAACGAGAGAGAAGCGGGGCCGAAGCCCCGCTCCTCTACACAGTTAACGTTTGAGACCTGACCCCTCAGAGGAGGTCAGCGCATCAGAGTCGATCAGCCGGCGGCGAGGCCAGCGGCAACCCACTCGTCGGCGAGGTCACGGTTGTCAGCAATCCAGTCGGCAGCGATCTGCTCTACGGCGGCCTGTGAGCCGTCCGAGTCGGAGAGAGCGACGCCGGCAATTGCCATGTCGATGAGTGGTGGGTTGAAGGCCAGGAAGAGGGCTTCAGCTGCCGGGTTAGCGGCAAGCCACTCAGCGTTGGCGGTCACCTCGATGTCGGCGGCGGCCCAGCCAAGCTGGCAGCCGTCAGGACCGGGGAGGCAGACGTCAGAGTCGAGGCCGCTGTAGCCAGGGCTCTGGTCGTAGCTTTCGCCACCTTCACGACCCAGTGGGTTCGAGTCGTCAAGAACGCTGGCCTCAGCAACCGAGAGCCACATCGTGGTCTCACCAGGCACAGCCTGAGCGAGGTACGCGGTGGGGGTCCAGGTGTAGATGATTGCTGGCTCGCCAGCCTGTGCCTTGGTCAGGAACTCAGCAAACATGGCGTCGTAGCCAGCCTGCGTCTGCTCAAGGTTGTCCCAGCCAGCGAACTCGATCTGCGAAGCCATGATGTCGTCGCAGGTCCAGTCCTCGGGGCAACCGAAGAACTCGCCCTTGCCGTTGCCGTCACTGTCGAGCTGGCTCCAGAGAGCCTCGTCGTCATTGATCTGGTCGAGGCTGGTCACGCCGTTCTCGTCGGCCCAAGCCTTGGTCACGAGCATGCCCTGCAAGCCACCACCGGGCATGACAGAACCTTCGAGACGAACGAGGTTGTCACCGATGCGGCTGCCGTCAGGCAGTTCGCCTTCCCACCATGAAAGGTGGCCGGGGTACCAGCTGTTGGCCCAGAAGTCCATCTCGCCGCGGGCCATGGTCTGGTAACCAAGGTCAGGTGCGAACTCAAGACCGTCAGGGCTCGACACGTCGTAGCCCATCTCTTCCATCAGGTCGTGAAGGATCTGTGCGTGGACGTAGCCGGAGCTCCAGTTGGCACGGCCCATGTTGACCGAGACGCCGGCGCCAGGAAGATCACCGGAGTGATCTTCATCTTCCATGGCGTCATCTTCCATGGCGTCGTCTTCCATGGCGTCATCATCTTCCATGGCATCATCATCTGTATCGGCCGCAGCCGCATCAGCCTCTGTCGTGTCGGTCGACGCGTCGTTGCTGTCTGACGAATCGCCACACGCCGCCGCGACCAGCGCAAAGGATGCAAGTAAAGCGAGCCACAGGCTCTTCTTTTTCAGCTTCATGGGTTCTCTCCCCAATGGTTGGTTTCGATTGGTGACGTTAGGCCAGTTTCCGGGGCAATGGATGGTCGTGGCTCAACGTCGGGGTATTCATGCCCCAGATCTAATTTTCGACTCTCAGGCTCTCTGAAGGTCGGCAGCTTCCTCGAGTGCGTCGATGTCGACGGTCTGATCTGGCGAAGCCACCACTGCTCGAGCAGCGTCTCCGTAGACCTTACGACGACGGAACTCATTCACGACTCCACGCCCGGAGGCGAAGATAATGAATCCCGACACGAATGCGAGGAACGTGCCGATGCCGGACAACACGCCCGGTTCGGCAACTCGAACGATGCTCACGGTGAAGGCACCAGTGATGACCATGATGGCCAGGCCGGTACCGGTGAGAAGAACAGAGCCCTGCCACTTCCGCTTCTCGTCTTTGCCAAGCACACCGGCAGAGATCAGCGAGAAGATCACAGCCAGGATGGCAAAGATGGTGGCGATGGGGCCGAGGCGAGGACCGTCACTGTCGTAGCCGTTGAAGATCGGCGTCTCTTGTGAACGCAGCAGGTTGTACATGTTGCTGATGTCCTGAGCGGCCGCCAACTGCTTGTTGATGTCGTCGCCAGCTTCTTCTTCGAGAGCGGCGATCTCGGCCAAGAACTCTGGAGTCTCGAGCGACTCGAGGCGACCGTCGTAGAACCAGCCAAGACCGGTGTTTGCCTCGTCATCGCCAATGGCGGCCGACGACATCACCAGCAGAAGCAGCGAGAACACTGCGGCGCCAACACGACCCCACGACACAACGTCGGGCAGCGGACGGCGAGGTCCGTAGGGAGCGCTGAACGTTGCGAGAGCTCCACCGGCCAGCAGCAAAGCACCGCCGACGAGAGCGAGCAGTACGCCAGGTCCACGTGAGAACGTCTCGACGAAGATCGAGGTCTGCATGACCATGAAGGCGGCAGCTGATGCGAACACGCCGAAGCCTGCAAGCAGCACACCGTCGGAACCGAGACGAGGCGTACCCACCACGAAGGTCTCAATCAGCAAGGCAACGATGCAGATGCCGAAGGCCCAGATGCCGATCGTTGGGAACGGTCCAAAGCTCGTGTCGAGCATGTTGAGGACCCAAATGATGGCAATCGATGCCGCAATGACGCCGAGGAGGATGCCCTGCAGGCGGGCGAGGTTTCGAGCACTCGACTGGGGAATCGTGAGCATCGGACGAACTGCTGCGGCAACGCCCAGCAGTGCGAGCACACCGACAACGATGCCGAACACCGAACCACCAGAGGCCTGATAGCCGTTGAATGACAGACCGGCGAGGTCTTCGTCGGCTCGACGAGCCCAGCTGCTCACAAGGCCGGCGTCGTTTGTCCAGGTGAGGAAGATCGACACCAGGGCAACGACACCGCCAAGCGCACCGACGGTGAGACCCATGCGCTCCTGCGCATTGAT
>CALLGK010000234.1 GCA_938009905.1 uncultured Acidimicrobiales bacterium
CGTGGACGTCGAGCTTGTTTTGGGCGGCAGCTCGTCGCTTCGTGAACAGATCCTCGATGGTGCGCCGGCCGACGTATTTGCGTCGGCCAACCCACAGGTGATGGCCGGGCTCGTAGACGCCGGATCAATTGCGTCGACGCCGGCGACGTTTGCCACGAACGGGGTGGCGCTTGCGGTGCCGCCGGGGAACCCAGCTGGCATTACATCTGTTGCCGATCTCTCTCGTGGCGATCTGGTCGTCGGCGTGTGTGCGACAGAGGTGCCCTGCGGGGCGGCCGCCGCTCAGCTCTTTCAGCTCGCCAGCGTGCAACCGGACGCCGACACGCATGAGCCAAACGTCCGTTCACTCTTAGCCAAGATCGAACAGGGCGAGCTCGACGTTGGCGTTGTCTATCGGTCTGATCTCGTCGCCAGCACGAGTGAGGCCGTGCCGCTGCCACCAGAGTTGATGGTCGAAGTCGACTACACGATTGCGGTTGTGGCCGGCGAGGCAAGCAATCGCTCCACCGCCGAGGCCAATCAGTTTCTCGACTTCGTGCTGTCGCCGGAAGGGCAAGCCATTCTCGAGCGCCATGGATTGCGGCAGCCGGTGGCTTCGTGACCCAACGATTCAGGTCGATTCGCTCGGCGCCTCCTGTGCTCGTCGCCGCAGCAGCGCTCGCCGTTGCCTTCTTTGTTCTGCCCCTTGTTGGGTTGCTGTGGCGGGTGCCCTGGACCGATCTCCCCGAACTCCTTGGCCGTCCGGTTGTGCGAGATGCTCTGCTGCTTTCGTTGGTGAGTTCGCTCGCAGCCGCCCTGCTGTCTGCGGTGCTTGGCATCCCACTGGCGTGGATGTTGGCTCGGGTTCAGTTGCCAGGGCGAAGCGTGGTGAGGGCCATCGTCACCCTGCCCATGGTGCTTCCACCCGTGGTTGGCGGCGCAGCGCTGCTCTTTGCATTTGGACGCCGCGGCCTGGTTGGCAGCGGGCTCGAAGAAGCCACCGGCCTGCTGCTGCCGTTCTCGACCATCGGTGTGATCATCGCCAACACGTTCGTGGCCCTGCCATTCCTCGTGGTGACGGTTGAGGGCGGGCTGCGCAACCTCGACCCTCGCTACGAGGCGGCCGCAGCGTCGCTCGGTGCATCACCGTTTGATGTGTTCCGGCGGGTCACGCTCCCCATGATCCGACCGTCGCTTGTGGCTGGCATCGTGCTGGCCTGGGCCAGGGCCCTCGGCGAGTTTGGCGCCACCATCACATTTGCCGGAAACCTTCAGGGGCGCACCCAGACGCTTCCCCTCGCCGTGTTTGTCGCCCTCGAGTCAGATCGTGACGAGGCCGTTGCCATGAGCCTGGTGTTAGTGGTCATCTCCGTTGCCGTGCTCGTCGGATTGCGAGATCGGTGGTGGCGCACATGAGCGATGGTGGCCTCACCGCCCACATCGTCGCTAAGCGGGACGGCTTCTCGCTTGATGCGGCACTCGACGTAGCAGCGGGCGAAACCGTTGCGTTGCTCGGGCCGAACGGCGCCGGCAAGTCAACGGCGCTTGAGGCGTTGATGGGCTGGCAGCGCCTGCAATCTGGCTCCATCGAACTCGGCGGGCAGCCGTTGGATGACCCGGCACGCGATGTGTTCGTTCCGCCGGAAGCCCGAGAGATCGGCGTCGCCTTCCAAGACAATCTGCTGTTTCCCCACCTGACCGCCCTCGACAACGTGGCCTTCGGACTTGTGAGCCGGGGTCAAACGAAACCAGGGGCCAGAGCTCTTGTTGGGCCGCTTATCGAATCGCTTGGCTTGACCAGCGTGGCGGGCCAGCGTGCCACTGAGCTTTCGGGCGGCCAGGCCCAACGAGTCGCCCTCGCCCGTGCTCTGGCCATCAAGCCAAAGCTCCTGCTGCTCGACGAGCCGATGGCCGCGCTCGACGTGTCGACCAGAACGTCCACTCGACGGCTCTTGCGGGAGCACCTTGCTGATGTGGGGGTGCCGACCGTTCTCGTGACGCATGATCCGGCAGACGCCAATGTGCTCGCCGATCGGATCGTGGTGCTCGAGGCTGGTCGCGTGACGCAGGTCGGAACGCCGGAGGCCATTCGACGTCGACCTCGTTCGAACTACGCGGCCGATCTTGTTGGCATCAACTTGCTCGCTGGCACCGTTGCCGACGGCACGATTCAGATCGACGACAGCGAACTGGTGTTGTCGACGAGCGACCGCAGCGCCTCCGGGCAGATCGTCGCCACCATTCATCCTCGTGCGGTTGCCCTGCACCGCGAGCGCCCAGACGGCAGCCCGCGAAACGCATGGCTTGCCGTCGTCGACAGTGTCGAGCCGGTCGGGGAGACCACCAGAGTGCAGCTGGCCAGCCCGTTGCCGCTCACCGCCGACATCACGCCAGGAGCCGCTGCAGATCTTGCGCTCGGTCCCGGTTCACAAATCTGGGTGGCGGTCAAAGCCACGGAAATCAGCGTCTCGAACCTCTGAAAACGGCTGAGACGTCACTATCCAAGAGGCTTTTCGATTTCTTCGACATTCTCGTGCAATCTGGATTGGAGCGCTCTAATGTTGCGCCATGCAGACGGTACGACTGACAACGGCCCAAGCCATCGTCCGCTGGATGATGGCGCAGCGCACGATTCTTGACGAAGGCGCCGACGCACCCCTGTTCCCAGGCATCTTCGGCATCTTCGGCCATGGCAATGTGACCTGCCTCGGTCACGCCCTCGAAGAAGTCAAAGACGAGTTTCCCACCTGGCGCGGACAAAACGAGCAGGGCATGGCCCTTGCGGCGGTCGCCTACAACAAGGCCGTCAAGGGTCGCCAGATCATGTCGGCCACCTCATCGATCGGACCAGGCGCCACCAACATGGTCACCGCTGCGGCGGTTGCCTCGGCCAACCGCCTGCCGTTGCTTCTGTTTGCCGGCGACACTTTTGTGTCGCGCATTCCCGATCCGGTGTTGCAGCAGGTCGAGAACTTCGGCGACCCGTCAATGACGGTCAACGATGCCTTCAAACCCGTCACCAAGTACTGGGATCGCATCACCCACCCCGCCCAGATCGTGCAGTCGCTGCCCGCTGCTCTGGTCACGATGCTCGATCCGTCAACCCGCGGCCCGGCCTTCATCGGGCTACCACAAGACGTGCAGGCCATGGCCTACGACTACCCGGTGCGGTTCTTCGAGCCGACCGTCAACGAGGTGCCCCGACCTCGCCCAGACAAGAGCGAAGTGGTCGCCGCTGTCGAAGTGCTGAAGGAGGCCCGCAAGCCACTCATCATCTGTGGCGGAGGCGTGCACTACTCCGCAGCCGAGGCGACCCTCGCCGAGTTCGCGCACGCCCATCACATTCCCGTCGTCGAAACCGTTGCTGGCAAGTCGTGCCTGCTGGGCGACGACCGAATGTATGTGGGCCCGATTGGTGTCACCGGGTGCGAGGCGGCCAACAACCTGGCGGCTGAGGCCGACGTTGTCCTCGCCGTTGGTTGTCGACTGCAAGACTTCACCACCGGTTCGTGGACGATCTTCAAGAACGAAGACACCAAGATCATCGGCATCAACACCACGCGGTTCGATGCGGTCAAGCATCGATCGATCCCGGTCGTTGGTGATGCTCGAGAAACGCTTCGAGAGATCGACTCGGTGCTCGGTGACTGGACCGGCCCAGACGCATGGATCGAACAAGCGGGCGAAGAGAAGGCGGGGTTTCGGGCCTATCTCGACCAGATCGGTGCCCCCACTGATGGCGAAGGGCCTGTGAGCTACGCCCAGGTTGTGGCCGCCGTCAACCGCAACGCCCAGCCCGGCGATGTGTGTCTGGCCGCTGCTGGCGGCTTCCCCGGCGAGGTAAACAACGGCTGGTGGAATCGCGGGATTGGCACGTTCGACTGCGAATACGGCTACTCGTGCATGGGCTACGAAGTTGCTGGCGGGTGGGGCGCCTCGATGGCCTACGGGCCCGGCGGGGGAGCAGAGCGTGAGGGCGAGATCTTCGTGTTCTGCGGCGACGGCTCTTACCTCATGATGAACTCCGACCTCTATAGCTCGGTGCTCACCGGCCACAAGATGATCCTGATCGTCTGCGACAACGGCGGCTTCGCCGTGATCAATCGTCTGCAGACCGGTCAGGGTGGCATTCCCTTCAACAACCTGATCGCCGACTGTCGACTAGCTGGTGATGTCGTCGAGGTTGACTTCGCGGCTCACGCCGCCGCCATGGGCTGTCAGGCTGAAACGGTCAGCACCATCGCCGAGCTCGATGCTGCTGTGGAGCGAGCCCGGGCTGCCGACGTCACGTCAGTGATCGCTCTCAAGGTCGACCCATACGCCTGGACCAAAGGTGGCAGCTTCTGGGAGGTAGGTGTTCCCGAGGTCTCGACTCGATCCGAGGTGCTTGATGCCCGGGCCGAGATCGACAAGGGCCGGGCCGATCAACGGGTCGGCTGGTGACCGCCGTGTCTCCTCGTCCAGCCTCTTCTGGCGATCCGCAGGTGTTGGCCATCGGCCGCACCGGGGTCGACATGTACCCCACAAAGGTCGGCGTGCCTCTGGCCGACGTCTCGCACTTTCGTTCGGCCATCGGTGGCACCGCCACCAACGTTGCCGTTGCGGCCGCGAGACTCGGCCATCGAGCGGCGCTTGTCACCCGTGTCGGCGACGACCCGCTTGGCGGCTACGTACGCAAAGCCCTCGAACGGTTTGGCGTCGACTCCAGCTTTGTATCGACCGACCCAGACCTGCCCACTCCTGTGGTCTTTGCCGAGCTCGATCCGCCCTCTGAGCCGTCGATCTGGTTCTATCGCCGGCCAACCGCTCCAGACGAACACATTCAGCTCGACGACATCGACCTCGATCTTGTCGAGCGAGTGCCCATTCTTTGGGTGCCCGGCTCTCGCTTTGCGTTCGAGCAGAGTGCTTCGGTGGTGACGGCCGTACTTGAGGCCCGGGGCCGTCGAGCCCACACCGTGCTCGACCTCGATTACCGACCCATGTTCTGGGCCAACCGAGACGAGGCCGCGGCCGCCATCTCGCCGATGCTCGACCACGTGTCTGTCGCCGTTGGCAATCGCGAAGAGTGTCAGGTTGCCGTCGGCAGCGACGATCCGGAAGAAGCGGCCCGTCGCATGATCGATCGCGGCGTCACCCTCGCCATCGTGAAGATGGGTGGCGACGGCGTAATGGCCGTACACGCCGACGGTCGCTCAGCCGTGGTTGAGCCGACCCCGGTCGATGTGGTCTGCGGTCTCGGCGCAGGTGACGCCTTTGGCGGAGCGCTCATTCACGGCTTGCTCAACGATTGGGAACCCGATCGGATGATGACCGCCTGCAATGCGGCCGGCGCCATCGTCGCCGCCCGCCTGTTGTGCAGCGACGACATGCCAACCCTGGCCGAGATCGAAGAGATGCTTGAAACCGGTGTGCCTCCGGTGCGAGAACAGAACCAAAGTGATGGAGAACCAGCATGAGTGATCGTCCCACGTCCGCCCTCACGCCAGAGTCCGAGGGATGGCGCTTCCTGTCGTTTGCCGTCCACAAGCCGGCCACTGCCACCGATGTAACAGCCGATGGGCAAGAGACGGCCATCGTGCCGCTTGAAGGTTCGGTCACGGTCACGGCCGGTGACGATCAGTTCGAGTTGTCACGCACCTCGGTGTTTGAGCAGATGCCCGAGGTGCTCTACGTGCCGCCAGGTATCAGCATCACCATCGAGGGCGACGGTGAGTGCGCTGTCGGCTCGGCGCCAGCAGAAGGCAAGTACCCCACTCGGTTGTTCCTGCCAAGCGAGATGAAGTCAGAGATTCGTGGCGGTGGAGCAGCCCGTCGACAGGTCAACCACGTGCTGGCCATGCCGTTGCCAGCCGAACGGTTGATTCTGTATGAGGTCTACGTTCCTCGCGGCACCTGGTCTGGATGGCCACCGCACTGCCACGATGGCTACGACGGCTCGCCGTACCTCGAAGAGGTCTACTACTTCCGTACTGATCCGGCCGACGGCTTCTGCCTGCATCGCAACTGGCGAGTCGACGAAGACTTCGACGAAGTGCACGTGGCCCAAGACGGCGGCGTCGTCACCGTGCCAAAGGGATTCCACTCGAGCGTCGGATCTCCCGGCTCACACATGTTCTTCCTCAATTACCTGGCCGGTGAGCCCGTCGACGACGAGCGTTCGACACCGCCCTGCTTCCACCCCGACTACACCTGGATCGAAGACGACTGGGAGGCCCGCGGTTGGGAGCTGCCGGTGGTGACTAAGCCGTCGTGACGCTCGACCTTTCCCCGTGCCTCGACGAACGAGGCGTTCTGACCGTGCTCGCCGTTGACCATCGTGATGCACTACGGGTTGAGTTCGACGCCGATGCGCCTGACGACGTTCCCGTCGACACGCTCGTGCAGTTCAAGCGTGATGTCATCACCGAGCTTGGGCCGATGGCGTCGGCGGTGATGGTCGACCCCGACTATTCGGTCGATCAGATTCTTCGACAGGGTCAGGTGCCAGACGGTGTTGGCTCGTTGTATGCCCTTGAAGCCCAGGGCTACCTCGGTTCCGGATCGAAGGTGAATGAGCTGGCCCACATGCCCGCAGAAGCGGTCGAGGCCGGAGCGTCGGCCGGGAAGCTCCTGATCCTGTACCGCTCCGATGCGGGCGCCGACACACGAGCCCAAGACGACCTCGTTCGGAAGACGGTCGAGCTCTGTCACGAGGTCGACTTGCCGATCTTCGTCGAGCCAGTTCCTTACGACGTGGTCGATGTCGACGACCGCGAGCGACAAGTGCTCGAATCGGCAGAACGGATCTCGGCCCTCGGGCCCGACGTGATCAAGATGCCGTTTCCTTCGTCGAATGATGACGTCGATCGATGGGACGCAGCCTGTCAACGGGTGAACGAGATTGTGTCTCAGCCCTGGGCTGTGCTTTCGTGGGGGGCACCCTTTGAGATCTTCGTGAAGCAAGTTGAAGCGGCGTGCAACAACGGCTGTTCCGGTTTTATGGCCGGTCGAGCCATTTGGCGTGAGGCTGTGCCAGCTATCGGACGAGCCGATGTGCTGCAAGGCCTCGGCCGGCAACGGTTCACGCAACTTCTCGACGCAACACACGGTGCAACCCCGGCGCACTAGCACCAACCCCGAGCTCTCCCCAAGAGAAACCGGCGGGAGGACGAACCCTGGTCGATTCGTCCTCCCGCCGTGGTTTTTGGCTGCGTGTGTGTGGGTTAGCCGACCGGCGTGATCGTGACCTTCACGTAGCCGCCTGCGTTGTCCGACACGATTCGCACGTGGTTGATCGGATCGTCCGCACCGGTGTTTGGCCCGGCCTGGCGAGGTGCCTGGTCAGCACCGAAGCCGGTGACCTGATCGATCTCGGTGCCTGCGTCGTAGATGTTGACGTGGTCAGTGATGTCGCCCGAGATCGGGTCGCCGTGCTCGTCGAACAGATAGATGCCTTCCTGCGATGGCGAGAAGAACCAGTCGTTGGTCTGCACAAACATGGTGGCGAAGTGGAGCGGTTGCGTCGGTGTCGCTGACACCGTGAACTCATATGCGTCGCCAGGGAAGGCAGGGCCAGGCCCCTCGGCGCCGACGGGCACGGGCTGAGCGCCAACGTCGCCGAATGGGCGGACCGAGTAACCCTCAACCAGCATCGCAGGGCTGCCATCTTCTGCCAGCAGTTCGATGCCGAGACCGTTCATGGAACGACCCTCGGTGAAGATCGGACGATCCCACCACGTGGCGGCGTAGAACACGGGCGCAATTGGTGTTGCCGTTCCGGTGCGGGCATCAAGGGCCTCAGCCAACGGGGCCGCGGCGCCGTCTTCTGCAACGCCCTCGAGGCCCTCGCCACGGTCTGGGTGACCGGTGGCGAACAACGGCGCCTCGCCGGAGCCGACGGTGTAGACGCCAGGAGCAATCGGACCAGGAACGGCTGAGTCGCCAGAGGTGTTGGTCACTCGAACCGTGAAGTGCCCACCCTCTCCCGGTGTCACGGTCACGCTAATGAACTGTGATGCTGCGCCCAGTGAGGTGACGCGGCGCACGGTGTTGTCGGGATCGTCCGCTCCAGTGTCAGGGCCGCTTTGACGTGGCGCCTGGTCGGCCCCTTCGCCGACGGGCTGATCGATCTCGGTGCCTGCGTCGTAGATGTTGATGTGGTCGGTCACATCGCCGGAGATGGGGTGGCCATCTGCGTCGTACAGTGCAAGGCCTGCCCCACCGGGAGCGAAGAACCAGTCGTTTGACTGCACAAGCATGGTGGCGAAGCTCAGGTTTTCGCCGGGGTTGGCGTAGGTGCTGAACTCGTAGAAGTCGCCGGGGAAGGCGGGGCCGGGCTCGGCGCCCGCGTTCGGATTGGCGAAGGCGCCGGACTGGCTGTATTCGAACCCGTTCGACACATTCTCGATTCTGACAGTGAATTCTTGATGGTTGCGGCTGGCGTCGACCGGGCCAGCCGCCACCGCGGTGGCAGCGGTGGTGACCGCCAAGACGCCGGCGGCGAGTGTCCTCCGCCGGGGAAGGTGCATCTGCATTTCAAACTCCTCATCACGCATTGCCCGGGGTTGGGCACTCCTACCCAAACATGACAAGGGGCATAGGTCGTCCGAATCAGACCCACCTTCACCGGTTCTTCAGAAGTGTGAACAACGACACATCGGTCGCGACCCGATGCACTGGCGGTCTAGCCGAGGTCTTGATCTGACGACGGAGGAGCCGTGGTCGGCAGCGTCGTCGAGACCTGCGTGATGACAATCGTTGGACTGACCGTTGTGGTCGGCTTCTCGGTGGTTGTCGCTTGTGACGTCGCCGTTGTGGTCGTCGTTGTCGGTGCCGTTGTGGTTGTTGTTGGCAGCGTCGAGATCGAGATAGTCGGTCGCCCCGGTGAGGTGATCGAGGTGGGCGTCGTGAACGTCGGCGCTGCGGTGGTTGGCACCGTGGTGGTTGTCGATGGCGTCGTTGCAGTGCGTGCCGTCGTCGTTGTTCGCCGCGGTTGTTCCTCTTGGCTCGGTGCGACGGTCGTGCTCGTCGTTGATTCGGCCGAGGTCGACGCAACAGACGATGTCGAACCGCTGGAGGTCGTCGTGCGTTCGGCTCGGGCCGAGCGGGACGTTTCGTCCTCCGTCGAAGGTGCAGACGTTGCCGGCTCTGTCGTTGAGCTCGACGCACCGTCTGTTGCGGCAATGACCTCGCTATGGCTTCCGTCGTTCAGCGCAATGACGCTTGGCGTTGCCGTTGATCGGGGGAGGGCACGCACGACGGCGAGTTGCAGGGCAACGAGCACCGACATGGTGATGAACACCACGAGGGCCCGTCGTCGCCGATCGTCGTTCTGTTCCTCTGCTTGCATCGCTCTGCGGAGACCCCGCTCCACCCCTCTCGACCACGATCGCACGAAATCGGAGGCGGCAAAACGAGCAGATGTTCCCCCGCTTTTGGGGGTCTGAGGGCCTGGCTTCCCAGTGTTTAGGCGGGAGGGAAGACGGTTCCGCCATCGATCTTCAACACCGAACCGGTCGTGTAACTCGATGCGTTCGAGGCGAAGTAGAGCGCCGCTCCCACTACTTCGTGGGGCTCGCCGCCTCGCTGCAATGGAATGGTCTCTTCGGCCATCTTCTTGAACGTGTCGAGATCCCAAGCCTTCGAGATGTCGGTGAGAAATGGGCCAGGCATGATGCAGTTGACGCGGACCGATGGTGCGTAGGCCCGAGCAAACGACAAGGTGAGAGCGTTGAGTCCGGCCTTCGCTGCGCCGTAGGCGGCCTCGTTAGGCGTTGGTCGCACTGCCGCAACCGAACTCACGTTGATGATCGAGCCTCCGTCGCCCTTCACCATGCGATCGCCAAAGTTGGCCATGAGCCGGAAGGGTCCCTTGAGGTTGACGTCGAGCACTTTGTCGTACAGCGCTTCGGACACATCGACGAGTTCGTCGTAGAGCGGTGACATGCCCGCATTGTTGACGAGGATGTCGCAGCGCCCGTAGGCGTCGTAGACCGTGTCGACCAGGGCATCGCACTGCTCCCAGTAGCCGACGTGGCATTCGGTGGCGAGAGCCTCGCCACCCTGACCTTGGATCTCGGTGGCCAGGATTCCGCAGGCTTCCATCTTGCGGCTGGCGATCACGACCGTTGCGCCCGCAGCCGAGAAGGCCCGGACCATCTCGCGGCCTAGTCCTCGGCTTCCGCCCGTGACTACGGCGACCTTGCCGCTGAGGTCGAAGTTGGCTCCGTCGGTCACGATTCGTCTGCCCCGACGGCGATGACGACCTTGCCAACGGTCTTGCGGCCGCCGATGTCTTCGAGCGCCGTGACCGCTTCTGACAGCGGTCGGACCGAGTGGATCAGCGGGTCGATGTGGCCGGTGTCGAACAACTCGACGATGCGCTCCCAACCTTCGCGAAGACCGTTCGGATTGCGGCCAAGCCAGGCGCCCCAGTGGACGCCGAGAATGGCGTAGTTCTTGAGAAGAATGTGGTTGGCTGGCGCATCAGGAATGCGGCCGCTGGTGAAACCGATCACGAGCAGGCGTCCGTCCCAGGCCATGCAACGCCGAACTTGGTCGAAGGTGTCACCGCCGACCGCCTCGTAGCAGACGTCGACGCCCTTGTTGTCAGTAGCCGCTCGCACGGTCTCGACGATGTCGATCTCTTTGTAGTCGAAGGCTTCGTCTGCGCCGAGACTCAGCACGGTTTCGACCTTTTCCGGTCCGCCAGCAAGACCCATGACTCGGGCGCCAAGCGCCTTGCCGACCTGGATGGCAGCGGAACCGACACCACCGGCGGCTGCGGTGACCAGCATGGTTTCGCCGGCCGCCAACTTGGCCCGGTTCTCGAGCGCAAACACGGTGGTGCCGTAGTTGGTGAGCAGGCACGCGGCTTGATCGAAGCTCATGGCGTCAGGTATGGCAAAGCACTCGGTGGCCTTGGCTCGGGCAAACTCGGCGAGGCCGCCCATGCCCATCGAAAGAATGCGATCGCCAACGGCAATATCAGAAACATCGCTGCCCACTGCGGCGACGGTGCCCGCCATCTCGCCGCCCGGTGTGAACGGCAGCGGGGGCTTCACCTGATAGCCGCCCTGGATCTGAAGTCGGTCTGGAAACTTCAGACCACACGACTCGACTTTGAGCACTACTTCATCTGGTTTGGGTGACGGATCGTCGATCACCTCGAGACTCATCACGTCGCGAGGTTCACCGAGGTCGTTGACTTGCCATGCACGCATCCTGTGATCCTCCCAACTCTGGGAGGCAACCGCCACTTTTAGGTTGTGGATTGCAGCGTGGCTGGGTCGAACAGGTCGAGGAACTTCGACGCAGGCATTGGTCGGCCGAGCAGGAACCCTTGCGCCTTGTCGCACCCGAGTTCGGTGAGGAGTTGCTTCGTGGCTTCGTCGGCAACGCCTTCGGCGGTGACATCGAGCCCAAGGTTGTGGCCCAGGTCGATGAGGGTCTTCACGATGACGTGGTCGTGGCGATTCGTCATCATGCCGCTCACGAACTGCTGGTCGATCTTGAGCTCTGTGAGCGGGAGCGAACGCAGGTGGGCGAGCGATGAGTAGCCCGTGCCGAAGTCGTCAACCGACACGCCGAGGCCGATGTCGGAGAGCGAGTGGAGGCAGTTCTGGATGATGCCGGTTTGGTCGATCAGCTCAGACTCGGTGAGCTCGACGATGAGTCGGCCAGGATCGATGTCTGCCTGCGTAAGGCTCGTGGCCACGAAGTCGGGAAGACCGTTCCAGCGGAGGTTCACCGCTGACAAGTTGAGTGCAAGATGGCAGTGCTCCGGCATGCGGCGCAGCGTCAGAAGGCTGCTCACGAGCATGTCGGTAAGGAGCTCGTCTGCCTGACCGGCAAGCAGCGTGAGCTCGATGAACTCCGACGGCAACACAAGACCGCGCTCCGGGTGGTTCCATCGAGCCAGCACCTCGGCGCCGGCGATGGTGTTGTCGGCCAAGCGGAGCTTCGGCTGGAAGTACGGTTCGAGTTGCTGCTCGGAAAAGGCGGATGCCAGGTCGGCCATGAGGTCGAGGTGCTGCGGCACCCGCGTGTGGCCAGGCTCGTAGAAGCGAATGGCGTTGCTTGCTCGCTTCGCCTCGTACATGGCGATGTCGGCAAATCGAAGCAGCGACTCTGGATCCGAACCGTGGTCGGGGAACACGGCAACGCCGATGCTGGCACCCGTTGCCACAGCCGAGCCGCCGATCGACGCCTTCTCGCGGCAGGCTTGCACGATGCGATGCAACCGCTCGTCGAGCGAATCGTCGAGATCGTGCAGCACCACGGCGAACTCATCGCCACCCAGTCGAGCAACGAGGTCTTTCTGGCGAACGGCGCCCTCGAGACGGTTGGCGATAATGCGTAGCAGTTCGTCGCCGGTGAAGTGGCCGAGGGTGTCGTTGATGTTCTTGAACCGATTGAGGTCGAGCAGCGCCATAGCAAAGCGCTCTTCGCCTTCGGAGGCCTCGTTCATGACCCGCAGCAGCTCATTGCGGTTCGGCAGATCCGTCAGGCTGTCGTGGCTGGCCTGATGGCGAATCACGGAGCTCGCACGCTCTCGTTCCGTCACGTTTTCAACGATGATCGCGGCCGAGCCGTCAGGCAGAGTGAAGACCTCGGTCTCAACCCAGATCTCGCCAGCCGTGTCCGAGACGATGGCCTGCGGTCGGATCTCAATTGAGCTAACACGAGACACCTTGCTCAATGCATCTGCCAACCATGGCGTGTTGGCAAGCCCTGGGAAGGCCTTCCCAAACTTGGTGCCGATGTCGTGGCGGGGCTCGGCGGTGAGGTCACCTTCTGGATCGCTGATCTGCATGATCGTTGCGTTGCCGAGTTGGTTCGGATCATCGAGCACGATCGTGGCAGCCGACATGCGTTCAACGATCTCGGATTGGCGCATCATCGAGGTGTGGGCCGTCCGCTCCGCCGTCACGTCATAGGAGATGCCTCGCACCAGGTCTTCGCCGTCGACGCGCACGTCTTCAAGCCGATCGCTGATCCAGCGATAGGCGCCGTCCGGTCGCTGCACTCGGTACGTCAGCGGACCGTTGTCGCCGGTGTCGAAGCGATCGAGAAACTCGCCGAGGTCGTCTGGATGGATGCGATCGATGTAGCCCTGACCGAGGAGCTGATCTTCTGAGGCGCCGAGTACTCGACCAGGCTGACCGACAAGTGATCGCATCTCGCCAGTGATGCGATCGGCTTCCCACATGAGAATCGGCAGCGAGTTGACCACGCTGACCATTTGCTCTGCGGTTCGACGATCCTGTTTCTTTGTTCGGCTGGCGCCGGAGACCAGGCGGGGGATCACCACGACGGCAACGACGTACATCGGCAGGAGCTCTCTTGGGAACCCGTTCAGGGCGAGTACGCCAAACATGAGGACGATGGTGAGACCGGCTGTCCACGCCGCGAAGGCAGTGCGTCTTGCCGACAACGATCGTGCGATGTTGGCGAACTGAATGACCAAGACCGCGCCGAAGATCGTTGGTTCGATGACGGCCGCGATCGAGGCGAGCACGATGCCGGTGAGGTCGCCCCAAGCGGTGACGTCTTCTGACTGCTTGAGGAAGAAGCGGATGGCGAACTGGATGGGGACCGCAATGGCAACCAGGAAGAGGCCGAGTTGGGCCCTGTTGTCACCGATGCCAGGCAGATTGAACGCCAAGACAACGAACAAGACAAGCACGAGGACGCGCAGGAAGTTGTCGAGCTCGTCGTGCTTCCGAGTTCTCCAGCCGTTGCCCACACTCATTGCGAGGTATATCGGCCGAAAAAAGTTGCTGCTGTAGATCTGCGTCGGGTCGCGTCGAGATCAGTCTCGTTGCTTGTTTCAGCAGATGCAGCGAGTGCGTCTGGGTCTGCGGACCTAGTTAACCATTCGCTCCTTGCCCTCCCAGTACGGGGCACGGAGTTCGGTCTTCAGAATCTTGCCGGACGGGTTGCGGGGGAGGGCGTCGACGAAACTGACTTCTCGAGGACACTTGTAGCCAGCGAGGTTCTCCCGAGAGAAGGCAACCACCTCGTCAGCATCGAGGCTGTCGTCTGCCTTCACGATGATGGCCAAAACGGTTTCGCCCCACTTCTCGGACGGAATACCAATGGCTGCTGCATCTGCAATCGACGGGTGCTTCATGAGGGCGTTCTCGATTTCGGCCGGATAGATGTTTTCGCCGCCCGACACGATCATGTCTTTCACTCGGTCGTGGATGAACAGGTAGCCGTCGTTCATGTAGCCAGCGTCGCCGGTGCGGAACCAGCCCTCTTCGTTGATGGCCTCGGCCGTTGCTTCTGGGTTCTTCCAGTAACCCTTCATCACCTGCTGGCTTTTCACCCAGATCTCGCCAACCTCACCGGCTGGCATGTCCTCGAGACTGACGGCGTCGACGATGCGAATCTCGACGTCGCCCCATGGCTTGCCTGCGGCGCGAAGGAGGTGTGCTTTGTCGCCCGTTGGGTCGTGGTCTTCCGGATCGAGTTGGGCAACACCACCGGTGGTTTCGGTGAGTCCGTAGGCCTGAATGAAGTTGCAGCCGAAGAGCTCCATGGAGCCAACCAGGACCTGTTCGGTGATTGGTGAGGCGCCGTAGACAATCGCCTCGACCTTGCTGAAGTCGGCTTCTTTTGCTGCCGGAACGGCCAGGATGAACTGCAGTACGGCGGGCACGAGCAAGGCATGGGTAATGCCGTACTCGGGGATTACGTCAACGAGTTCAACCGGGTTGACCTCGCGTGTCATCACTGTCTGGGCCCCGATGTACATGCCGGCGAGGCCCCAGCCGCTGCCAGCGATATGGAACAACGGCATAGCCACCAGGTTCACTGCGTCGCGGTGCAGGGTCCACTCGCCGGCGCCGATCGACATCGTGAAGCAGAAGTTGTGGTTGGTGATTTCGACACCCTTGGGAAGGCCGGTCGTTCCAGAGGTGTAGAGCTGGTAGCAGGTGTCTTCAGGAGCGATGTCGACGCTGGGTTCGATCGCTTCGTAGCCGGCCACCCAGTCGTCGTATGTGGGGTGCTCGGTTGTTCCCGGGTCGCCGATGACGATCACCAGCTTGACCGTTTCGAGGTTCATCTTGGCCAGGTGGTCGAGGAACTCGGCGCCCACGAAGAGCACCGTTGCCTCGGCGTTGTTGATGATGAACTCCATCTCGGGCGGCGCCAGTCGCCAATTCACTGCGACCGAGACGGCGTTGATCTTGGCGCCGCCAAATACGTGTGGGAAGTACTCGGGCACGTTGCGGGCCAGGAAGGCCACCCGTCCGGCGGGCTGCACGCCGGCCGCTAGTAAACCTTGCGCTACTTGCTGGCTCTCGGTGTCGAGCTCCTTGTATGTCCAGCTGCGGCCGTCGGCGATCAACGCCGTCTTGTCCGGACTCTCAGCGGCCCAGAAGCGCCCAATGTCGGCGAGTGTTTTGATTGACTCGCGTGCCCGATCTTCAGCTGATGTGGTCCCCATAGAGGCCCGAACCTAGATCATCGGTTGTTCAGCGAAAAGTGCTGGTAGTCCTTCAGCGAGCGCCAGTTGCCGCCCCAGCTCCATCCAATGTCGGCAAACGCGTTGACCACGACGTCGTTGCTCAGAATCATGCCGTCGAGCTCGAGACTTCTATCGAGGTAGTACCCGGCGAGTTCTGGCAGCACAAGGCCGTCGCGTTCATAGGGGTTGTGGAACGAGTTGATATCGATGGCGAGACCGTATGCGTGCTCCGAAAAGCGACTCCCACCGGTGACCGCACGGCAGACGAATGCCGTGGTGTTGTTGGTGTCACCAGTCGGCGGGCCGGCCAGGTCAGCTGGCGTAGCAATACGCATTTCTTCGATGGGGAACTTGGCCGCATGGAGCTTCTCGAAGACGCTCACGATGCCTTCCGCCTGGTCGGCGGCCACGATCATCTCGCCGGTGTGGTGCTTGCCGTCGAAGCCCCAGAAACTCAGCGTGAGGTAGCTGAGACCCTCCGGCTCGACCGGGCAACCCGGCTCCCAGGTTGAGCGTTCGAGAGGTTCGCCCTCCAGGGCGCTGATCGTCGAATAGAAGGCATCGTCTGGCGGCGGGGCCAGCACATCGATGGTCGGAAGCCTTCTATCAATGAGCTCGGGCGGCGTTGGCTGGGCATCGGCGAAGCCGCTCTGGTTGGTTTCGAGCGGGCGGGACCCGAGCCATGGGGGAGTGGTGAGCTCCGGCGTTGTCGCAGCTGTGGTTGAACTGCTGGTGGCGGTCGTCGGCTCTGGGGCGACCGTCGGGGAGCCCGCCGTCGTGATTGTGACTGGTTCAGCGGTGTCTGCTCCCGCTGCCACGGTTGGTGCGGCCTCTCCCGTTGCGTCGTCGCTGGTGACGACCGCCGAGCAGGCGGCTCCAAACCCAAGAAGGAGCGCGCAGAGCACGGCTCGAGACGTCACGAATGGCACCGCAGAACGGTAACCCGGGAGTTGTTCGTGGCCATGGCACACTGCACGGATGGCGCAGAACGTTCTCGGGACCGAACTTGAGTCCTGCTCAACCGACCCACTGACCGGCTTCTATCGCGACGGGTGCTGCAACACGGGCTCAGAAGATGCCGGGGTGCACGTGGTGTGCGCCAGAGTCACTGATGAGTTCCTGGCATTCAGCAAGCAGCAGGGCAACGATCTGTCCACGCCCGCTCCGCAGTACGGGTTCGCTGGCCTCAAAGACGGCGATCAATGGTGCCTGTGCGCCGCCCGATGGAAGGAAGCACTTGATGCGGGCGCGGCGCCGCCTGTGGTGCTCGAAGCAACGCACGCCGCGGTGCTCGAATGGGTGTCGCTCGACGAACTTCGAGGTCACGAGGCTCCAACCCGGTGAGCGACACATCCGCTCGAAGCGTGATGGACACCAGCTTCACCGAGCTGATGGACCTGGTGAAGCATGGGCCAGACACCTTCGTTGGCATCGCTCCGAAAACCCGGTGGGGCCGGCTGTTTGGTGGCCAGGTCGTTGCCCAGTCCTTGCGGGCGGCCCAGCTCACGGTCGACGCTGAGTACGCCATCCACTCGCTCCACGCCTATTTCATTCGTGGCGGCACAGACAAAGAACCGGTCCGGCTCGAAGTCGATCGCATCCGCAATGGCCGATCGTTCACCACCAGACGCGTGGTCGCTCGTCAATCAAACGGCGCCATCCTGAACCTCTCGGCCAGCTTCCAACGGCCAGAAGAGGCGGTCGACGTGCAGCCAACCCAGCTGCCAGACGACATTCCACCGGCGGAATCCATGGAGGATTCCGGCTGGGGCGCCTTGCTCGAACGGCGTCGCACGAGTCCCGAGGTCGGCCGCTCTGTTGCCTACTTGCGGCTGGCCGCTCCCGAGCTGCCAAACGACCCGCAACTGCATGCCTGTGGGCTGGCGTTCATTTCTGATGGAGCGCCGACGGGGGCCGCTAGGGCAGCTCATCCGGCCCAGATCAAGGACCCGCAGAAAGAACGCGAGTTCTTCACCGGAGCCAGCCTCGATCACTCGATCTACTTCCACCGTCAAACGGATCCAACCGAGTGGCTGGTGGCCGATATGCGGTGCCACACCCTGGTGGGAGCTCGGGGTATCACGGTGGGCAACATGTTCACCTCCGATGGCTGTCACGGCGCCACCATCGTGCAAGAAGTGCTTCTGCGAGAACGACGGGCTGACTGAAGCCGGTTCTGTCCTGGTGAAGCTGTGCTCAAGTCGCCCGCGATATGGCCGATTGATCATCCAACGAGAAGGGTGGTCGAGCCAACACCATGGTCTTTCGCCGCACCAGCGCGGGTGCTCCACAAACAACTCCATCAGCAGGTGATACCGGTCAACATCTCGACGGATTGACTGGCCTTCCTGACCGCTGGCAGCTCGAGCAGTGGGTGACGACGCACTTGGATCGCTGCCGTCGCACCGGCGATCGCTTCGGCATGTTTTTGGTGTCAGTGGCCAATCTCTCAGAGATCAACAACGGCTACGGCAGCGCGGTTGGCGACGAAGTGTTGCAGGTGATCGCCGAATCGCTCACGGCCGCTGTTGGTGGCCGAGGCTCGGTAGCCCGCTACTTGGGTTCTGAGTTTGCAGTGATCTGGCCAGGACTGTTCGGCGCAGAAGAAGCACATCGCACCGCAAGCGATCTCGTGTCGATGTTGCCGCTCCAGGTCACCTTCGAGAACTTCGTGGTGCCGGTGCACATCGCCGTTGCTGGTCAGCTGAGCGATCACGACACCAACGAACGTCGCCTTCTGGTAGACGTCGAAGCCGCCCTGGCCGAAGCCCGCCTCCAAAAGTCTGGTCACTTTGTGATCCGAGACCAGGTGGCCCAAGGCGCACAACGTCAGCCCGAGGTGCTCGCCGTCCGCTTGCAGCGAGCCTTCGAGAACGACGAGTTCCAGCTGTACTACCAGCCGATCGTGTCGCTCAACGGCGGCAGCCTCGTTGGTTTCGAAGCCGTGCTGCGCTGGCTGGCCCCCGATGCTGGCCCCGCCGGAGCTGAGCTCATCTCGCCCGGTGTCTTTCTGGATGCGCTTCGTGTCTCGCCGATCGTCGTGCCTCTCCATGCGTGGGTGCTCCGTGAAACGATGCGGCACGTCAGTCTGTGGAACCGGCGCCTCAACCTGCCGAGCCTCTTCGGGGCCACAAACCTCGACCCGACGTTCGTGCGCGACTCTCGCTTCATCGAAGTCGTCATGAGTGCCGTGGCCGAGCTGGGCGTTCGTCCAAGCCAGGTCTTGCTCGACGTCAACGGCGACTCGGCCGGACCAGACATCAACTTGCTCTGGCCAGCCCTCCAGATCCTTAAGGGCGAAGGCGTTGGTATTGCGCTCGAAGACTTCGGCGTTGGCTTCGGCTCTCCCGATCTGCTGCGTCGCTGCCGCTTCGATGTGATTCGTCTGCCTCGCGTGCTCGTCGGTGGTCTCGGCCTTGCCGACGAAGATCGTGTGATCGTCGGCAACCTCATTCGGATGGCCCACGATCTCGGTTGTGCCGTGATCGCTGAAGGCGTCGAGACCTCAGAGCAGGCCGAGATGCTGCAGTCGCTGGGCTGCGACCTGGCTCAAGGCTTCCTGTTTGCTCGGCCTGCGCCTGCAAGCGAGGTCGATCGTGACCTCGAGCAGTACGTACGCAACGCCAAAGAGCTCACCAAGAAGACCCGCCCGTCTCTTGCTGACAAGCCGCTGAACTAACCGGCTCGTGACGCTGTTGCGTCAGCCGAGGTTCTTACGAATGGTGGCGGCGACGCCGGTGCCGTCGAGCCCAAGCTCGGCCAAGATGGCATCTGGCTTGGCGTGAGGCAGATAGTCGGTTGGAACACCGAGCACGGCGACGTCGGGATTCTTCCCGGCCGCACACTGATCGAGTTGATCTCGAATTGCGGCGCCGATGCCGCCATCGCGAAGGCCGTCTTCGATGGTGACCACAAGCGCATGCTCAGCCGCATCGTTGAGCATCTTCTGATCAAGCGGCTTCACGCAGCGTGGATCCCAAATCGTGACGTCGATGCCTTCGGCAGCAAGCTCGGCGGCTGCCTCCTGGGCCGCTTCAAGCATCTTGCCAACACCGATGATGCAGACCTGCTTGTTGCCAGAGTCGCTTGTGCTGACCAGACGGGCATCGAACCCGCGGCCGACTTCAGCATCGCTCACTGACGGCGCTGGCGTCTTTGGCCAGCGAATCATCGCCGGGCCTTCTGCCAGGTCGTAGGCATCGCTCAGCATTTGCTGAAGCTCTTGGTACGACGATGGGCAGAAGATGGTCATGTTCGGGATCTTCGACATGAGCACCAAGTCGAAAATGCCGTGGTGTGATGGGCCGTCGCTGCCGGTGATGCCGGCGCGATCGAGGCAGAAGATCACCCGCTGGCTGTGGAGGCCGACGTCGAGGTTGGCCTGGTCGAAGGCCCGCGACAAGAACGTGGCGTACAGAGCGACAACGGGACGGAGCCCGCCCATGGCCATTCCGGCGGCTGCGGTGACCGCGTGCTGCTCGGCAATGCCGACGTCATAGCAACGGTCGGGGAAGCGATCTCGGAAGGGGAGCAGGCCGGTGGAGTCTGGCATGGCGGCCGTGATGGCCACGACGTCTTGGTGCTCTTCGCCAAGCTTCACGAGCGATTCGGTGAACGAAGCGGTGTAGCTGCCCGGCTTCACGCCACCCATGTCGTGCATGTTCTTGATCGGGTCGTTTTCGGCGGGGGCGTAACCCCGGCCCTTGGTTGTCTTCACGTGAAGGACAACCGGCCCTTCGAACTCGGCAGCGTTTCGCATTGCTGTTTCGAGCTCGTCGATGTCGTGGCCGTCGAACGGACCCATGTAGCGAACGCCGAGAGGCTCAAAGAACTCTTGGGGCTCGAGCGCCTCACGGATCGCCGCCTTCGATGCGTTCACACCGATGGTGGAGTACCGACCGATGAGTGGCAGCTTGGCCGCCCACGCCTCGAAGCGTCGCTGACGCTTCATGTAGACCGGATTCGAACGGATCTTGACGAGGCTTTCGGTGAGCAGCGAAATCGTTGGGGCGTAGGAACGTCCGTTGTCGTTCAGCACGATGGTGACGTCGCTGCCGGAATGCCCGAGGTTGTTGAGTCCCTCGAAGGCCATGCCGCCGGTCATCGAACCGTCGCCTAGGACGGCCACGATGCGGCGCGTGCTTTGGCCGGTCTTGGCAAAGGCAGCCGCCAGGCCGTGGGCGTAGCCGAGCACCGTTGAGGCGTGGCTGTTTTCGATCCAGTCGTGATCGGACTCTTCGCGGCTCGGGTAGCCAGACAGGCCACCGGCCTCGCGTAGCGTCTCGAAGTCGTCAGTTCGACCGGTGAGCATCTTGTGGACGTAGGTCTGATGCCCGGTGTCCCACAGAATCACGTCGTCTGGCGAGTTGAGCGATCGGTGGATCGCCACGGTGAGCTCGACGGCTCCGAGATTCGACCCGAGGTGGCCGTCTTTCTTCTTGTTGACTGTGTCAACAATGAACTCACGAATCTCGCTGCAGAGCGTCGTGAGTTGTTCAGCGTCCAAGCGGCGCAGATCGGCCGGCCCGGTGATGGTTTCGAGGATCACTGGTTAGCCACGCTAGCGGACGAACGTCGATGAAGTTATGTCAACACAGCGTGGATCTTGTGCAGACGTGAGCGTCTGAGCCCGCTCGTTGAGCACAATGGTTCTACCCTTGAGTCTGTGATCGATGAACAGACAATCAACCGGGTGCTGTCGACCGGCCTTGCCGGCGGTGCCGATTTCGCTGAGATCTTTGTTGAAGACGTTGAGCGCAGCGGTGTCAACCTCGACGACGGGCGAGTCGAGAACCTCTCGTCGAGCCGCGATCGAGGCGCCGGCATCAGAGTGATCTCGGGCGACACCACCGGGTTCGCCCACACCGCGGATCTCTCAGAAGAGCGTCTGCTGGCTGCCGCCAAAGCAGCAGCTGATGCAGCCAAGGCCGACGGTGCAGGCACGCGAACGATCGAGATCGAAGCCGGTCCCGCCGCCTCTAGCGGTGCCGAGGTTGATCCGGCAACCGTCGACAAAGCCCGCAAGGTTGCGCTTGTGCGACGAGCAGACGAAGTGGCGCGGGCCTACAACGACGCCATCACCCAGGTGAGCGCCCGCCAGGGCGATAACCGCCGCCGGATCCTTGTGGCCAACTCAGACGGCGTGTTTGCCACAGACGATCAGACCAGAACCAACTTCGCCGTCACCTGCGTGGCCAAGGGCGATTCCGGCCTGCAAACGGGATACGAGTCGATCGGCCACGCCATCGGCTTCGAGCTGTTCAACCGATACGACGTTGATCAGCTCGCCACGAACGCGGCAGAGCGGGCGATCACCAAGCTCGAAGCTCGTCCCGCGCCAGCCGGAACCCACGTTGTGGTGATCGGACCGGGATCGGGCGGCGTGCTGTTCCACGAAGCGTGCGGTCACGGCCTTGAAGCCGACCTGGTGCGCAAGGGGGCCTCAGCCTTCGCCGGCCGCGTTGGTGAGCAGGTGGCATCGCCACTGGTCACGCTGATCGACGACGGCACGATGTCTGGCGAGTGGGGTCACTACGCCGTCGACGACGAAGGCCAGCCAGCAAAGCGCAACGTGCTGATCGAAAAGGGTGTGCTCGTCGACTACATGTGGGACGGCAACCGAGCTCGCCAAGACGGCCGCCAATCGAGCGGCAACGGGCGCCGCCAGAGCTACCGGCACCTGCCCATGGTTCGCATGACCAACACCTACCTCGCTGCTGGCGACCAGACGCCAGAAGAGATCATCGCGGGCGTCGACAACGGCGTGTATGTGGCCAAGCTGGGCGGCGGACAGGTCAACACGGCCTCCGGCGACTTCACCTTCGGTATGACAGAGGCCTACCTCATCGAGGGTGGCAAGATCACCGCCCCCTCCGTGAAGGCCAGCTCATCGGCAACGGTCCGAAGGTGCTCCAGCAGATCGATGCGGTGGGCAACGACTTCGAAATGGGCCCTCCTG
>CALLGK010000235.1 GCA_938009905.1 uncultured Acidimicrobiales bacterium
GCGGCATCAGATGCCCGACCCTCACGCCGGAAGAACGATCCCGGGATCTTGCCGGCAGCGTAGGAACGCTCCTCGACATCGACGGTGAGCGGGAAGAAGTCAATCCCGTCACGGACGTGCTTGGCGCCAGTGGCAGCCACGAGCACAGAGGTGTCGCCCATCTGAGCGAGTACGGATCCAGAAGCGAGACCGGCAAGTTTGCCAGTCTCCAAGTGGAGGTCAGGGCCGTCACCAGACGTGACGGTCCCTGATACGGAAATAGCATCCGTCATCGGATGTCTCCTTGGGGTTCAGTTTTCTGCCAGAACGACGATCGTTCGACAATTGGCAGACCAGATCCCAGATTGCGGCCACTCGCAGCAGGCCCGTCGATGCGGGGGCGAGGAGTCGGAAACTGGCAGCTGAGCTACCGCCGCGTGCGAACGTTTCGCACGCGCTTGTTTCAGGATACCTGCACTATCGGCACAAAAGGCGGAACGTTGATTGCGCGCGACTCAAGCTGCCCGGCGAGAAGGACTATCGGCGGAGGCCGAGCTCAGCGATGAGGGCGCGGTAGCGGTCGATGTCGATACCGGCGAGGTAGTCGAGCAAACGACGGCGACGACCAACCAACATAAGAAGACCACGACGGCTGTGGTGATCCTTCTTGTGGGTCTTGAGGTGGTCGGTCAGGTGGTTGATCCGATCGGTGAGCAGCGCAATCTGCACCTCGGGAGATCCAGTGTCGCCCTCGCTGCGGGCGAACTTCTGCATCGTGTCGGCCTTCGGAGGAAGGTTGGCAGGAACTTTCTGGCTCATCGTGTGATCTCCTGATCAAGTGTTGTTGAGGTGGGACCTTTGGCCCGGCCAGACGAACGGATAGGTGCTCTACGGCACCACCGCACATTCAGCGACCCGTAACGTTACCGGGATGGAGCCGTGGATCACCCAAGATCGTCGAGTCGTCTTTCAGCCGGCCGGCGGCCGCTATCTCACCGTCGAAGAACACACCGTCGAGTTGCCGAGCGGCGACACGATCGATGACTGGCTGTGGCTGATCACCCCCGACTTCGTCAACGTGCTGGTGGAGACGGCAGATGGCCGCTTTGCCTGCTTTCGCCAGACGAAATACGCCGTCGACGGTGTGACCCTGGCCGTGGTCGGCGGCTATATCGACCCAGGGGAAGACCCGCTCACGGCGGCGAAGCGAGAGGTGGGTGAAGAACTCGGCATGACGGCGACCGACTGGATCGATCTGGGCTGCTATCCGCTCGACGGCAATCGAGGGGCCGGTCTTGCCTACCTCTACCTGGCCAGAGGCGCTGTGCCCGCTGGCGAACTCGCGTTGAGCGACGACCTCGAAGAACAAGAGATCATCACGCTCGACCGAAGCGACATCGATGCCGCCCTTGCCACCCACGAGTTCAAATCAATCTCGTGGGCCACAACCGTGGCACTCGGATTGGCCCACATCGACCGAGCACCACTCCCCTAACGGGTCCGTTCCCGCCTTCGGCCGTGCACCCTCTTCCCGCGAGTGCGCATCCACCACTCTCGGGGCTCAATCCGCCACTCTTGGAGAGCCGGTGCACGGCGTTCGTGGTGCACCCAAGCGGTTGGGGTAGCGCATGTTGCAGTTGATTGATGACGACGAGTGGTTTGAGCTTGGGCTTGCCCTCAACGATGCGATCCGGCGACTTCCGTCGGGCTCAAGGCTGATCGAGTCACTGCAGATGCCGCCGTTCCGGTTGGCCATGAGCGCCAGCAGTCTCGAGAACGACATCGTGATCACCCGCCCTTGGAAAGCCGGGCTGGCCACGCCGGCCGATGCGGCCAAGGTCGCTGCAACCATTGCGTCGAACGAAGAACTCGCTCCCGGTGCGCTGGCGGTTGCTCTGACGCAAACCGCAGACGGCGAGCACTACGCGATCTGCGTTGTCGGACTTCCCGGCGAACAGCGTTCGTGGACCACCTTCGAGATTCCACGGGGCGGCCACGTGATCGACATCGGCGAGAAGATTCTCGCCCTTCTTGAAGGCTGGGCGCTCCGACCAGCGGATACCGGTTCTGGCGAGAATGGCGCGTTCGCAGCCTGAAATCCACCGAGCCCGGCTCGGTCAATGACCTACATTCGCAGCCATGGCCGGTCACCCGTTTCCCATCTTCGATCTGCGAATCGTCACGCCCCGTCTGGAGCTGCGGCTTCCCACCGACGCCGAGATGCTCGACCAGCTCAAGGCGGTTGAGTCCGGCATCCACGACCTGGCGCAGGTTCCCTTTCACACCGACTGGGTGAGCAAGCCAAGCCCGCAGCGAGAACGTGAGTTTCTGCAGTTTCATTGGAGCCAACGTGCAAGCTGGCAGCCCGACAATTGGAACCTGATCTTGGCGTGCTTCATCGATGGTGTTGCCGTTGGCAGCCAGAGCATTGCCGGGGCCAACTTCAACACGCTTCGGTCGGTCAATACCGGCTCGTGGTTGGGCAAGGCTCAGCAAGGTCAGGGATTCGGCACGGAAATGCGGGCGGCTGTGCTCGAACTGGGATTCGTTGGGCTGGGGGCCACGCTCGCCACCTCGGGAGCCCGGCTTGAGAACGCCGCATCACTCGGCGTGTCACGCAAGCTTGGCTACCGCGACAACGGCCGCATCCCGGTGATGATGGGCGACCAACCAACAACCGAGCAGCTGCTCGCGCTCACTCGGGAAGACTGGGCCGCCAACCGGCCAGACATCAACATCGAGATCATCGGCCTCGACGGATGCCGAGACATGTTCGGACTGAGCGACTAGTCGAGCGTGAGCGAGTCGTCGAACTTCGCTCGATCAAGAATGTCAGCGGCAAGCGCTACATCGCGCTCGAGCTGTTCTTTGAGCGCATCGATGCCCTCAAACCGTTGCTCGGAACGAATCAGTTCAACGAACTGCACAACCGCGGTTTCGCCGTAGAGATCGTCGTCGAAGTCGATGAGATGGGCTTCAACCAGCGAGTGCTCGGCGTCTTGGTAGAACGTTGGCCGCTTGCCGATGTTGACCGCAGCAGGATGGCGGCTGCCATCGGGCCGGGTATAGAACGCGGCGTACACCGCATCGGCTGGCATACACATGTGGCGAGGAACGGCCACGTTGGCGGTTGGGAACCCGATGGTCCGTCCCCGCTGATCGCCCTGCACGACGGGGCCACGAAGCTCATGGGCCCGGCCAAGCAGTCGGGTTGCAGTAGCTACCTCGCCGCCAGCCAAGGCCCGACGAATGGCGGTTGACGACACAGACTCGACCTTGCCGTCTGGTCGAGGCAGCAACGCCATGCCTTCGACATCAAAGCCGTGCTTTTCGCCAAGCTCGTTGAGCACATCAACGTTGCCCGCTCGGCCTGCGCCAAAGTGGAAGTCGCTGCCGACAACCACAGCCTTGGCCTGCAAGCAATCGACGACAACACGCTCGACGAACTCTTGCGGAGTTTCCGTGGCCCGGACCTCGTCGAACGGCACGACAACAACCGTATCGACACCGCACTGATCGAGCAGCTCCAGCTTGAGGTCGAGTTCGGTGAGCAAGCTCGGCGCATTCTCAGGCCGAAGCACCATCGCCGGGTGCGGCTCAAAGGTGACAACGGCGGTCTTCGCATCGAAACGCGAGGCGATTTGCTGCGTCGCTCGGATGACGGCCTGGTGCCCGCGATGGACGCCGTCGTACACCCCGATGGTCAGGGCATGGCCCTGTTCTGACGCCGGGCAAGCTTCGAGATCTCGGATGACCTCCACAGCTTCCAGACGCTAGCGCCCCCGCCTCCAAAACCTGTAGTACCGCGGCGCGGATTCGGTCGATGGGATGCGGATCAGGAAGCGGCAAGCACCTTGACCGGCCGCATCTCGCCGTCACGAGCCTCGTACACAGCAAGCACGTGGCCGTTGTGCACAATGGCGAACTGTCCCTGCCCGCCCCCGGGGCCGAGCGATCGGCCGTGCCGAACCTGGGTGGCAACGGTCTCGTCGACGTCGAGTTGTGGCAGGTGACGGAGCATCGACCCGACAGGAGCGAGCGCTGCTTCTGGATTCTCTTCGAAGGCGTCAAGTGGCGTGGCGTCATCGAGGGTGAACGGGCCGACGGACGTGCGACGCAAGGCCCGTAGGTGAGCGCCTCCGCCGAGTGCGGTGCCGAGGTCGGCGGCCAGGCTGCGCACATAGGTGCCCGAGCCACAGCTCACGTCAGCGGTATAGACGAGTGGATCTTCCGTTGCCGCCACGTCGTAGCGATGGACGACCACCGGACGAGGTTCGCGTTCGATCTCTTTGCCTTCTCGAGCGAGTTCGTGGAGCCGCTTGCCATCGACCTTCACGGCCGACACCATCGGCGGAACCTGCAGGATGTCACCCACAAAGGTCTGAGCTGCCTCCTGCACCGCAGCGAGCTCGAGCGACATGTCGTAGGTAGCGACGACATCGCCAGCCGCATCAAGCGTGGATGTCTCGGTGCCAAACACGACTTCGCCGACGTAGGTCTTGTCGACCCCCGTCACGAACTGCAGCAGCTTGGTGGCAGGGCCAACACCCAAGACCAGCACGCCGGTGGCATCAGGATCGAGCGTGCCTGCGTGACCAACCTTGCGGGTGCCGAGGGCTCGCCGCACGCTATCGACCACGTCGTGGCTCGTGCAGCCCGTTGGCTTGTCGATCACCAGGCAACCGGCGGCGCCGCTATCTTGCCGCTTTCTTCGCCGCTGCGACATCAGCCAGCCTCAGATGCAGGCTCGCCGCCTTCTTCGGCGGCGGCCTCGTCTGTTTCACCATCGTCGATGGTGGCCAAGATGCTGTCTATGCGAGCGCCGGCTCGGACGGCCGGGTCGAACATGAACAGCACGTCTGGCGTCTTGCGGAGCTTGGCCTGCGAGGCAATCGCTCGCTGCACTTTGACCCGATGCTCGGCCAGTGCGTCGAGAATTTCCTCGTCGTCTTCACCGGTGTCGTCGAAGATCGAGAAGAAGACCTGAGCAACGTTGAGGTCTGAGTCGACATCAACGCCCGTGACGGTCAGAAAGCCAAACTCTGGCTCTTCGACAAGTTCGAAGTAGTCGGCCACGATTTCTGTGAGCAGCGCATTCAGCCGCGCCGTTCGTGGGTAGTGGCGCTGTGTTGGTGGGCGCGAACGGGAGTTCTTACTTCCTCGACCCTTGTTGCCTTTGCCGCCACTCGATCCTCGCCGTGCCATCAGACCGGCTCCCATCCGTCGTGTTCCATCCAGCTGCGTTCGATCTCGAGCACCTCGGCCCCGGGGGCCGCCCACACGTGCCGTTCGACTCGATCAGCCACCTCTTCGATATGCCCCGGCTCTGCACCAACGATCGAGATGCCAAGCACCGATCGCTGCCACTTGTCTTGGGCGCCGACCTCAGCCGCCGCGACCGAGGTCCAACCGTCGAGTGTGCGCACGAGCGACAGCACGACAGAGCGCTTGGCCTTGAGCGACTGGGCGTCCGGAATGTGAAGATCGGCTCGGAGGGCCAGCACGTGCATCAGCTCACCTGGGTGCGGAACCGCATGAGAGGCTGGCCTCAACTACGCGGGATCTCGCGCTCCTCGTAGGTTTCGATGATGTCGCCCTCTTTGAGATCTTGGAAGTCGCTGAGGCCGATACCGCACTCGAACCCGGCAGCCACCTCGGCCACGTCGTCCTTGAAGCGGCGTAGCGATTGCACGTCGCCCTTCCAGATGATCGTGCCTTCGCGAAGGAAGCGGACCTTGGAGCCACGGGTGATCTTGCCGTTTTGCACCATGCAACCGGCGATCGCTCCCTGCTTGGGCACACGGAAGATCTCGCGGACCTCGGCGTCGCCGGTGACGACTTCTTCGTACTCGGGAGCAAGAAGACCAAGCATGGCGTTCTCGATGTCTTCGAGAAGCTTGTAGATGATCTCGTAGGTTCGGATCTCGACCTTTTCGGTGTCGGCGAGCTCACGAGCCTTGCGGTCGGGACGAACGTTGAAGCCGAGGATCGTGGCGTTTGACGTGGCTGCCAACAGCACGTCGTTTTCGGTGATGCCACCGACGGCCCGAGACAGGAACGCCAGCTTGACGTCGTCTCGTTCGAGCTTGCGGAGCGAGTCGACAAGCGCCTCGAGAGAACCGTTCACGTCGGCCTTGACGAGCAGATTGAGAGTGGCCGTTTCGCCGCTCTGAATCTGTTCGAAGATGTCTTCGAGCTTGGCGCCGCCGCTGGTGGCAGAGGCGTCACGACCCAGGCTGGCAAGACGCTGCCAGTGCTCGCGAGTGTCGGCCACCTTGGAGGCAACCTTCTCGCTCGGAGCAACGACGAACTCGTTGCCGGCTTCGGCCACATCGCTCAAACCAAGTACCTGCACTGGCGTTGATGGGCCAGCAACCTCGACGCTCTCGCCATGGTCGTTGATGAGTGCACGGACACGGCCCCAGGCCGCACCGCTCACCATCGGATCGCCAACGGAGAGCGTTCCTCGCTCGACAAGGACGGTGGCCACAGGACCACGACCGATGTCGAGATGCGACTCGAGGACGGTGCCAGCGGCACGACCCTCGGGAGAGGCACGAAGCTCTTCGACCTCGGCGATGACCTGAAGGTTGTCGAGAAGATCAGGAATGCCGTCGCCGGTCATGGCGGACAGCGGCACGAAGATGGTTTCGCCACCCCACTGCTCTGGCACGAGCTCACGCTCGGCGAGCTGCGACATGATCTTGTCGGGATCGGCGCCTTCGCGGTCCATCTTGTTGATGGCCACGATGATCGGCACTTCAGCAGCTCGAGCGTGGTCGAGAGCCTCAACGGTTTGCGGCATGACGCCGTCGTCTGCGGCGACAACAAGCACGACGATGTCGGTGGCGTCAGCACCACGGGCACGCATGGCGGTGAACGCCTCGTGGCCCGGGGTATCGATGAAGGTCAATGGCGTGCCGTTGTTGGCGACCTGGTAGGCACCGATGTGCTGGGTGATACCGCCGGCTTCGCCTTCCACCACGTTGGCAGAACGAATGCGGTCGAGCAGAAGCGTCTTGCCGTGGTCGACGTGGCCCATGACGGTGATGACCGGTGGGCGGATCGGAGAACCGCTGTCGTCTTCGTCGTCTTCTGTGGTGAGATCGAGGATCTTCTGAAGCTCGACTTCTTGCTCTTCACCAGGATCGACCAGGCGAATCTCGGCGCCGACATCGGTGGCGAACAGCTCGATGAGCTCATCGCTCAGCGACTGTGTTGCGGTCACCATTTCGCCGTTGGTCAGCAAGAAACGCACGACGTCTGCAGCCGTACGGTTGAGCTTCTCGGCAATGTCTTGTGCCGTTGATGCACGCTCGATGACAACGACACCCTCGGGTACCGGTGCATCGTCTGCGGTGTAGGTCGGCACGTCCATCGGCGTGAGCTCTTCTTGGCTCCGACGACGACGGCTCTTGCGACGAGGACGTTGGCCACGAGGGCCACCTCGGTTGTTGCCTCCTGGTCGGCCACCACCGGGGCCGCCTGGACGACCACCGGGGCCACCGCCACCGCCACCGGGACCAGCGAAACCGCCGCCACCACCAGGACGAGGTCCGGAACGGAATCCGCCGCCGCCACCACCAGGACGACCTCCACCACCGGAACGATTACCGCCCGGAGCAGGCGGACGCCCACCACCAGGAGGTGGCGGAATTGGCTTGCCACCAGGACTCAGAGGCGGGCCTGGAGGGGGTGGGATCGGCTTGCCGGTCGGGCCGCGAGGCGGCGCTGGGGCTTTTTGGGCCGGGGCTTCAGACTTGGGTGGAGCCGGCGCTTGCGCGGCGACAGGCTCGGGGGCTTCTGCAGCGGCTGGCCGGGGGGCCGGTGCGGCAGGAGCAGGTGTTGGGTCGACCACAGGTGCCGGCTTTGGCGGGGCCGCAGGCTTGGTGGATACGACGTTTGGCGAGGGCTTTGGGGCCGGAGCAGGTGCGGGGGCCTCAACAACAGGCTCGGGCTCGGGCACAACCTCTTTGACCGGCTCAGGCGTGGGCTCGGGCTCGGGCTCTTCAGCTACTGCTGGCGCAGGTTCTGGCGTCTCGACGACTGGCTCTGGCTCAGGCTCAGGCTCTGGTTCGGGCTCAGGCTCTGGTGCCGGTTTCTCTTCGACAACCGGCTCGGGCTCTGGTTCGGGCTCCGGCTCCGGCTCGCGGATGAGACCCTCACGCTCGGCCTTGCGGCGCAGTCGGTCGGCTTGTGCCTCGACAATGCTCGACGAATGGCTTTTGACACCGATCCCGAGCGCGTCGCAGAGGTCAATGATCTCGGCATTCGAGAGACCAAGCTCTCGTGCAAGTTCATAAACCCGGACTTTGGATGCCACGTGTAGTTCTACCCTCGAGGGATCGGGACGACAGCGCGCGCGGATGCGCGCGCTCGAAACAGCGAGCCTAGCGCCCTGCGGCGGCGAGACCACGTGATTCACGGCTCAGTACGAGCTTAGATCCGGCGCCTCACGTTGAGTGAGCGGGCAAACGCACGGGTCTTGTGTGCCGCCGCTTCACAAGCCTCACGCGTGTCGCGACAGAGCCAGGCACCGCGGCCGTTTCCGGATCGACTCTCGATTGGCTGACCATCGGCGCCGGCCACGAAGCGAACAAGCGCCGATTGGGGCCGTTTGGCCCGGCAACCGACGCATGTCCGCTGTGGTTCGTTTGATGGTGAGCCAGGACGAGCTGGATCAGTCGCTTTCGTCACCTTGGGCTTCGTCCTGAGGCTCTTCGGCCTCGGCTTCTGCACTGGCCTCTGCATCCGCAGGCTCTTCCGCCTCAGCGTCATCAGCAGCGTCGTCACTGTCCGCGGCGTCGTCACTGTCGGATTCATCAGCGTCTGCTGATGCCTCTGCATCATCGCCGTCAGATGGCTCGTCACCGGATGCTTCTGCTGCATCAACGTCTTCGCTGTCATCGGCGGCGTCGTCGGCTGATTCGCCTTCGCCGTCACCCTCGGCAGACGATGCTGCTTCCCACTGCTCAAGGCTCATGGCCTCAGAACCGTCGGCCGGCTGCCACATCTGCTCGCCGGTTTCCTCGTTGACGATCCACTCGCCCTCGGCCCACTCTTCGCCGTCGTAGGTCTCGATGCCGAGCGCTTCTTCTTCGATTTGTGTTTCGCTCTTGATGTCGATGCGCCAACCGGTAAGCCGGTGCGCCAACCGAGCGTTCTGACCTTCCTTGCCGATGGCAAGGGACAGCTGGAAGTCGGGAACGATCACCGTTGCCGTACCCGTCGATTCATCGATGCGAACTTCTTTGACCTTGGCTGGCGAAAGCGCCTTGGCCACGAAGTCGTAGGAGTCTTCGCTGTAGGGGATGATGTCGACTTTCTCGCCGTTGAGCTCGTTGACGACCATCCGCACCCGTGAGCCGCGGGCGCCAACGCACGCGCCGACAGGGTCGACGTTTTGGTCGTTCGAATGCACGGCGATCTTGGTGCGGTGTCCAGGCTCACGGGCACACGCCTTGAGTTCGACAATGCCGTCGGCGATCTCCGGCACCTCAAGCTCAAACAGGCGCTTCACGAGGCCAGGGTGGGTTCGGCTCACCACGATCTGCGGACCCTTGACCGTCTTGCGGACCTCAACGATGTAGGCCTTCAGGCGAGTGCCGGAGTCGGGGCGGGGCCCGACGGAGACCTGCTCGGCCTGAGGCAGAAGGGCCTCAACGCGACCAAGGTCGAGAAGCGTGTACCGGGAGTCGGTCTGCTGCACGATGCCGGTGACGATCTCGCCCTCTTTGCCGGCGTAGTGCTCGTACTTCATCTCGCGCTCTTCTTCACGAATGCCCTGCATCAGCACCTGCTTGGTGGTCTGTGCAGCGATTCGGCCGAAGTTCTCTGGCGTGACGTCC
>CALLGK010000236.1 GCA_938009905.1 uncultured Acidimicrobiales bacterium
CTCGTCGCCTTCCTCTGGCCAGATGAAGAGGTTCATGTCGCCCTTGATCTGGTAGAAGAACTCTTCCCGCGGATCGTCGTGGAAGTCGTTTCGTTCGTTGCCGCCGCCCACGATCATCACGATCATGTCGGCTTCTCGCCAGATCTGCTTGTTAGCCACCGGTGGCGTGAGCTCGTCGCGGTGATCCTCAATCCACTTGTTGAGATTGAACGGCCGCCGTTCGCGAGGACTTGGATCGTACGTAGTCACAGCCCCATCTTGGTCTGTCTGGCGGAGGTGTGGGGGAATCACGAATTCCTCTGCTGTCTTGCTGCGCTACCGCCCAAGCAGAAGCGAGAACTCGATGATGGCTTCCTCGTCGACGCTGGCAACGATTGGCGCCTCCGGGGCATCGATGTCGTAGTCGGCCAGCAAGATCGAGGTGGAGCCAACGACTACGAGCCGGTCGTCTTGGGCCGCACCCTCGAGCTCAATCTCGACGGGGTTGGTGACGCCATGAATGGTGAGCTCGCCGATGGCGATGACCGTGACGGTTTCACCAGCCGGTGGGATCGAGCCGAGCTCGATTGGTTCGGTCAGCGAGAAGATGCCGTCGGGAAAAGTGTTTGATTCGAGTGCTTGGGTCTTCAGCTGACCGTCGCGAGCTCCGTTGTCACTCGCAAGCTGGGTGAGGTCGGCGGTGATGTCGACACTGGTGATGGTGGTTCCGCTGGCTTCGACAATGCCTTCAACGGCGGGTGAGCGACCGACCGCCGTGAAGTCGACGCCTGAGAGAACCTCGTCAATGCGATAGCCCACAAAGGTGGCTTCGCCTGGTTCGACGAGCCACGTGCCGGTGAGGTCGGTAATCGACTCTGGTTCGGGTTGCTCGTTGTCGCTGCCCGCATCATCGTCGGATTCTTCGGCGATGGCATCGAGCGATGCTTCAACGCTGGCCTCTTCTGGTTCGGACGAAAACAGTCCAAGGAACCAGGCAAGCGCTACCACAACGACAAGACCGCCAAGAAGGCCACCGGCGGCAAGTTTTTTCCCTCTGCTCATGCACGCACCGTAGTGAGCAGCCGGTGAAGAGTGGGTAAAGGCCCAAAAAGAGATTGAGGGTGGCCTCGAAAGGCCACCCTCTGGTTCGAGAACAAGAGACCACTTAGTGACAGACCCTCCGCCCGCCAGAGGTATGTCCGTCGGGCTCTGTTCCCGGTACCCGCACCAGTTAGTGAACACGACGACCACCCTCCGTGGCAATGGGTCAGATGTACCAATGCCCGATTGCCGCAGATTTTTGTACAACAATGCGAGGGTGCTTGACCCCGGAAGTCGCCCTCAAGTCCTCTCCGTTGTGCTGGCTGGCGGTGAGGGCAAGCGTTTGATGCCACTCACCGAAGACCGGGCGAAACCAGCAGTGCCGTTTGGTGGGCCGTATCGTCTGATCGACTTCGCACTGTCGAACCTGGCAAACGGTGGGTATCGGAAGATCGTGGTGCTCACGCAGTACAAGAGCCACTCACTCGACGTGCACCTCAGCCGCACCTGGCGGTTGTCGACCCTCCTTGGCAACTACGTCACCTCGGTGCCGGCGCAAATGCGGCGAGGTCGGAACTGGTTCATGGGGTCTGCAGACGCACTGTTTCAGAACCTCAACCTGGTTGATGACGAGCAGCCCAAGTATTTGTTCGTCTTTGGTGCCGACCACATCTATCGCATGGACCCCCGGCAGATGCTCGACGCCCACATCCAAAGCGGCGCAGGAGTCACCGTTGCTGCCTTGCGGGCCAAGCGCTCGGAGGCCACCGAATTTGGTGTGATCGAGCAGGGCGAGGGCACCAAAATCCGAGCCTTCCACGAGAAGCCAGCTGACCCACCGGGGCTGGCCGACAGTCCAGACGAGTCGTTCGTATCGATGGGCAACTACGTGTTTGATGTCGAGGTCTTGGTGGACGCCCTCAACCGCGATGCGGCCGACACGTCGTCGACCCACGATCTCGGTGGCGACTTGATCCCGGCGCTTGTGAACGACGGCGCGGCGCACGTCTACGACTACACGACCAATGTCGTGCCGGGCGACGAAGAAGCCCAGCGCGGCTACTGGCGTGATGTGGGAACCATCGATGCGTACTTCGATGCGCACATGGACCTCGTGCAACCGCTGCCTGCGTTCAGCCTCTACAACGATCAGTGGCCGATCTTCACGCTTGGTCGGTCGTTACCTCCAGCCAAGTTTGTGGCCGCAGACAACCAACCGCCGTCGATCCAGAACTCGATCGTCGCCAACGGTGCGATCCTGAGCGGGTGCAGCACCATGAACAGCGTGATCTCCCCCGGCGTGCGAGTACGCAAAGACGCCCAGCTCCAGGGAGCAATTCTGTTTGACGATGTCGAAATCGGCAGCGGAGCAACCATCAAGAATGCCGTGCTCGACAAGAATGTTGTGGTGCCGCCAAACACTCGGATCGGTGTCGACCGCGAAGAAGACGAGGCTCGGTTCCCGGTGTCGGCCGGTGGCATTGTGACGGTGCCGAAGAACTACCGCTTCGACTAGCTGGCGGCGGGCGCTGAGCTACGCGAGCACGCTCTGGTACACGTCAATGTGCGCTCGCGCCGGACCCTGCCACGACCAGTCGTGCTCCATGGCTCGTCGCTGAATCAGCCTGCGCCTTGCTGCGATGCGGGTCGTACGCAGACCTCGATGGACGGCGTCAACAAAGCCGGCCAGATCGTTGGTCTCAGCCACGAAACCGGTGCCCGTCGATCGGTGACGATCAACATCGGTCACGGTGTCGACCAGGCCGCCAACGGGCGTGACGACTGGTGAGGTCCCGTAGGCCATGGCCTGCATCTGGGCCAACCCACATGGTTCGAACCGGCTGGGCATCAAGAACAAGTCTGACCCGGCGAAGATGCGATGGGCCAGCGGTTCGTCGTAGCGATCGGTGACCGCACTGACTCGGTCGGGATAGGTCGCAGCCATGTCCTCGATCATCTCGACGAGTTCGGCCTGGCCAGATCCGAGCAGCACCAGCTTGGCCTTCATGCCTTCGAGATAGGGGCCAAGCCCGGCAATGAGGTCGACGCCCTTCTGATCGACAAGCCGCGAGACCACACCGAGTACCACGTCGTTCTCGACGCTGCATCCGAACTCTTCGCACAAGGCTTGCCGGGCAACTCGCTTGCCGTCCTCGATCCCGTCTGGTCCGTAGTTGACGGCGAGGTGCTCGTCGGTCTGCGGGTTCCACACGTTGGTGTCGATGCCGTTGCGAATACCGACCAGGTCGTCGCCTCGCCGACGTAGGTCGTCGTGGAGGCCCATGCCGCCTGCTTCTTCAACGATTTCAGTGGCGTAGGTGGGGCTCACGGCGATGACTTTGTCAGCCGAGCGAATCGCGCCGAGGAGCGGATTGCATCCGTCGTACCAGGCGAAGTGCCACGGGTTGTGGGGAATGCGGTTGAGCCAGGCGGCGTCGCACATGCCTTGATATCCGAGCGTGTGAATCGTGAGCACGGTTGGCGGCGGCGTGGCCAGGAAGCCAAGCGAGGCTGCGCTGTGCCAATCGTTGAGGTGCAGCACATCTGGGTTGAGGAGCTCGGTGAGTGCGGCAACGCCGGCGGAGAAGCACATGAAGCGCCAGTCGTTGTCTGGCCACCCCTCCCCCGTTGATGGCTCTACGTATGGATGAGGTCGAGCAATCCCCGGCCGGTCTACCAAGATCACGTCGTGCAGATCTTCTATTGCACCGCGACGGGCTCGCATGGGCCCGGCCCAGGCGGGGACGTCGAGATCGACGCTGCGTTCGTTCGTGAGCTCGAGACCGCTGTAGTCGGGCATCACGACGGTGATGGGCACACCCTCGGCCTGCAGCGAGCGCACAAGTCCGCCGGCCGCCTCGGCCAGCCCACCGACGCGCGCCAACGGCGTCAACTCGGCGGTGGCGAAGAGCACTCGTTTGGTCGTGTGATCCGACCGCTCAGCGTCGTCTGACGTCACGGCGTTGGATGTCCTTCGTCACGAAGCAGCACGATCGACCAGCCCTCGACCACAACCGCGCTCACCACAGGGCGTTGCGGCTGCGTTGGCTCTGCGGTGTCGAGTTCACTTCGCCACCAGCGTGTCGAGAGCTCTGGTGGAACCGCGAAGCTTCGAGGTGCAGCCGACGCGTTGAACAACACGAGGAAGCTGTCGTCTTCGATGCGCTCACCGCGCTGGCTTCTGCCCGCAAGGTGCGTGCCGTTCAAGAACACCGTGAGGGCACGATCGTCGCTGCCGTTCCAGTCGGTGTCTGTCATGCGGCCGCCGTCTGGACGGAACCACTCGATGTCTGCGGCTTCACCATCTGTTGGCTTGGTGCCAGAGAAGTACTGCAAGCGGCGGAACACGGGATGCTGGCGACGCAGGTTTACGAGGCGCTGCGTGAACGCCAACAGCTCGTCGTCGAGGTTCTCCCAATCGAGCCACGAGATCTCGTTGTCTTGGCAGTACGCGTTGTTGTTGCCGTTTTGCGAACGTCCGAACTCATCACCGTGGAGCAGCATCGGCACGCCTTGGCTCAGCAGCATCGTGGTGAGCATGGCTCTGGTGCGACGAGCTCGAAGCTCGAGAACGGCTGGATCTTCTGTTGGACCCTCGACGCCAGAGTTCCACGAGCGGTTGTGAGCGTCACCATCACGATTGTTCTCGGCGTTGGCCTCGTTGTGGCGGTGGTTGTAGCTCACGAGATCGTGCATCGTGAAGCCGTCGTGGGCCGTGATGAAGTTGATCGAAGCCGATGGCCGTCGGCCGGTTGACTCATAGAGGTCTGAGCTGCCGGTGAAGCACGAGGCGAAATCGCCGAGGTGACCCGGCTGGCCTCGCCAGAAGTCGCGCACCGTGTCGCGGTAGCGGCCGTTCCACTCGGACCACAGCGGCGGGAATCGGCCGACCTGATAGCCGCCCTCGCCAACGTCCCACGGCTCTGCGATCAGCTTCACCTCACGCAAGGTCGGATCTTGATTGATGATGTCGAAGAAGGCGGCGTGGCGATCAACGTGATGACCGTCGCGGCCGAGGGTTGAGGCAAGGTCGAAGCGGAATCCGTCGACGTGCATCTCGGTGACCCAGTAGCGCAGCGAGTCCATGATCATCTGCAGCACGTTGGGGTGCGAGACGTCGAGGGTGTTGCCGGTACCCGTGTAGTCGACGTAGTTGCGACCGTCTTTGCTGTCGAGGCGGTAGTAGCTCGCGTTGTCGAGGCCCTTGTGGCACAACGTTGGACCGAGGGCGTTGCCCTCCATCGTGTGGTTGTAGACCACGTCGAGGATCACTTCGATGCCGGCCTCGTGTAGCGACCGCACCATGTGCTTGAACTCTTGGACCTGTTCGCCCGAACGCCCCCATGCTGCGTAGCCGGCGTGGGGCGCGAGGTAGCCGATCGTTGAGTAGCCCCAGTAGTTCGTGAGGCCGCGGTCTAAGAGGAACGGCTCTGGGCTGTGCTGATGGACAGGCAGCAGTTCGATGGCCGTGACGCCAAGATGCAGCAGATAGTCGATGACTTCTGGCTGGGCGAGACCGGCATATGTGCCCTTGAGCTCATCGGGAACCGCCGGGTGCATGGCGGTCATGCCCTTCACGTGGGCCTCGTAGAGAAGCGTGTCGCGGCGGGGGCGCTTCGGGCGGCGATCGACGCCCCAGTCGAAATAGGGGTTCACCACGATGGATCGAGGCACGAATGGCGCGGAGTCTGTCGTGTCTGCGAGATCGGGCTCGTCGTGCTGGTGATCAAAGACGGCTCGGTTGAAGTCGATGTCGCCCTCGATGGCCTTGGCATAGGGGTCGAGCAGCAGCTTTGACGGGTTGAAGCGGTGGCCTCGGCGAGGATCCCACGGACCGTGAGCCCGAAAGCCGTAACGCTGCCCGGGGCCTACGCCCTGGAGGTAACCGTGATGGACAAAGGCGGTCGTGTCTGCGAGCTCGATGCGCTCCTCGTTGCCATCGGCGTCAAACAGGCAGAGCTCGATGGCCTCTGCGTGCTGCGAGAACACCGCAAAGTTGGTGCCTGAGCCGTCCCAGGACGCGCCGAGCGGATAGGGAGTGCCTGGCCAGATGGATGACACGATGCACAATCTCCTGAAGCGGGAACGAAGAACAAGACGCTACTGCGCCAACGGCACAGTCTCGCTTGACTCCATCGGCAATTCGCAGCGGTTTTTCAGAGCCTGCGAAGCTCGACGTCTGTCACCTTGTGGTTCTCGCCCTTGTGCAGAATCAAATTCGCTCTGGAACGGGTCGGAAGGATGTTCTCAACGAGGTTGAGTTCGTTGATCGAGGTCCAGATATTTGTCGCTGTCTCGGTGGCCTCGTCGTCGGTGAGCGACGCAAATCGGTGGAAAAAGGAGTTCTCGTCGCGGAACGCGGTCTCTCGCAGCGTGAAGAAGCGCTCGACGTACCACTGTCTGACGTCTTCAACCTCGGCATGGACGTAGATCGAGAAGTCGAAATAGTCGGACACAAACGCAGGATTTGCTTCGTCGACGGTGCCGGTTTGCAGCACGTTCAGGCCCTCAAGAATCACGATGTCGGGCTGGCGAACCACCAACTCCTGATCCGGGATGATGTCGTAGGTCAGGTGCGAATAGATGGGCGCCGAGACCTCGGGCAGCCCCGACTTGATGTCGCTGATGAACTTCAGCAGGCGTCGTCTGTCGTAGCTCTCGGGAAATCCCTTGCGCTGCATGAGGTTGCGTTCTTCGAGGATGGCATTCGGGTAGAGGAAGCCGTCAGTGGTGATGAGGTCGACGCGCGGGTGATCCGGCCAGCGCTTCAGCAAGGCTTGCAGGACACGAGCGGTTGTTGATTTGCCAACAGCAACCGACCCGGCGACGCCGATGATGAACGGGACCTTTGCTGGCAGTCGACCCAGGAACGTGTCGCTCGCTCGGTACAGCTCTTGGCTGGCCCCCACGTGGAGGTTGAGCAGGCGAGACAACGGAAGGTAGATCGTGGCCACCTCATCGAGGCTCAGTTCGACGTTGATGCCTCGAATGCGCTCGAGATCTGACTCGCTGAGGCTCAGCGGAGTGAAGGCGCGCAGCTCAGACCACTCCTCGGCAGAGAAGCGCAGATACGGCGACGGTGAATCAATCATCGGCAGACCCCTCCGTCGGCAGTTCCGGGCTGATGTCGAGCGGCGGATCTGGGAGATCACCAGCAGCGAGCATCGGAACCAGTTCGGGCAGCCGTGGTGGCAAGAAGTCTTCGGTGCTAGCTGCCACTTCGGCGATGGGCCACCAACGTGCACCCTGAAACGCGAGTGCTTCCAGGTATTCGAGACCCTGCGGCCGTCGAATCGTCATGTCGTTGGTCCATGCCACGTGCAGCACTTCGTTTTGTTCGAAGTCGTACCCGCCAAAGCTGAACTCGACGTACTGGGTAAACACAACAGGCCCGACCTCGGCAGACGTTTGCCCGGCCTCTTCGTGAAGCTCTCGCATCGCGGCGTCGGCCGAGGACTCGCCGGGGTCAATACCGCCCCCGGGGATCTCCCACCACGGTGGCTTGCTGGCATCAGCCGGATCGATGGCCTGAATCAGAAAGACGTGGGTTGCGGCGCCCGACTCGTCTCGATGAAGCAGGATGACTCGCGCCGCTTGGCGGCGCAGGACGAAAGACATCCAGAGGTTCTAGCCCACAGTCGTGTCACGTCCCAGAATGACGACGATCTGTGCATCACTTTGGGGAATGCCGGGGTCGGCTGGCATCGGGGCGATGGAGGTCTCAGGCACGCCCAAGAGTCTGGCCACCTGGGCGGCATCTGCCTCGTAGGTCTCGACGTAGTACACGATGCTGTTGGGGGTCGGTGGTGCGTTCTTGGGGCCGAGGGTGACGTACCCGGCCTCGTCTAACAGGCTGGTGCCCGCACCGGCGATTCCGCCTCGCTGGGCTCCGTTGCCGACTCGCGTCGTGACTTCACCAGGGATACGCAAGGTTGCGGTTGTGGTGGTCTCTTCTTCTGCCGTTGTGGTGGTGTCTGCTTCGGTCGTGGTGACCTGAGCCGCGCTGGTTGTTGTCTCGGCCGAGACGATGCCGTCGTTGACGGTTCGGAACAGCGCCCGGGCACCAAAAAGGAGGGCCAAGGCCATCGCCAGGAGGATGGCGGCCAGTCCGAGGGCATTCAAAAAATCGTGACGCTCAATGCGATCAACCACGGCCTGAGAGTTTCGCACCTCTGAGACGCTTTGCGTCGGACCCCTTCCATCGAAAAAGGAAAACCGCCCCGCCTAATCGCACCGTGCGGTGCCACTAGGTCGGAGCGGTTTTGTGCTTCTGCCCATTTCGTCCGTTTCAGCGGGCCGAAACCGACCGGCGAAACGGTACTGCCTGCGACTGGGGGTCGTCACAGGCGACCTTCCCTAGTTCGGCCAGAGCCGGTTCGACGTGAGTGGTTAGGGAAGGAATACTCAGGCATGGACTTTCGGATCCCGGCCGACATCGCCCAGCTGCTCGATGAGCTCGATCAATTCATCCTTGATGAGATCAAGCCGCTCGAAGCACAAGACGACAACATTCGGTTCTTTGACCACCGTCGCGAGGACGCTCGCACCGACTGGGATCGAAACGGCTGGCCCAATGCCGAGTGGGAAGCACTGCTCGGTGAGATGCGTCGCCGAGCAGACGCCGCGGGCTTTCTGAAGTACCACTTGCCCGCTCGTTTCGGAGGTCAAGACGGTTCGAATCTCGCTATGGCCATCATTCGCGAGCACCTTGCGGCCAAGGGACTTGGCCTGCACAACGATCTCCAGAACGAAAGCTCGATCGTCGGCAACTTCCCAACCGTGCTGATGATGGAGAAGTTCGGTAGCGAGGAACAGCAGGCGTACTGGATTCCCAAAATGCTGGAAGGCACCGCTCGTATCGGGTTCGGCCTGACGGAGCCGATGGCGGGCACCGACGCCACCCGAATGGAAACCACCGCCTATCGCGATGGCGACGAGTGGGTCATCAACGGCGCCAAGCGTTGGAACACCGGCCTGCACCGGGCCACGCACGACTACATCTTTGCCCGGACCTCAGGAAACCCGGGCGAAGCGGAAGGCATCACGTCGTTCATCGTTCCCGTCGATACACCGGGCTTCAACGTCGAGTTCATGTGGTGGACCTACAACATGCCGACCGACCATGCCGAGATCACGCTCGATGATGTGCGCGTAAAGGACTCAGACATTCTTGGTGCCGAGGGTCGAGGCCTGGCAACGGCCCAGTTGTTTGTGCACGAGAACCGAATTCGTCAGGCGGCGTCGAGCCTCGGGGCGGCCCAGTACTGCATCAATGAAGCCGTGAAGTACTCGCGAGAACGCCAGATTCACAACCGTCCCCTGTCTGCGAACCAGGCGATTCAGTGGCCGCTCATCGAGCTGCACACCGAGGCGGCCATGTTGCGAGAGCTCATTCGCAAAACGGCATGGGAGCTCGACGAGGTCGAAGACGGCACGCAGATCTCCGACAAGGTCGCGATGTGCAACTACCGAGCCAATCGACTCGTTGGTCAAGCCGCAGACCGAGCCATTCAGACCCACGGCGGCATCGGCTACAGCCGCCACATGCCCTTCGAACACATCTTTCGGCACCATCGGCGCTACCGCATCACCGAAGGGGCCGAAGAGATGCAGATGCGTCGGGTCGGACAGTTCCTTTTTGGCTATGGGGTCGACAACGAGATGTTCGAAACACCGTCGTTTGCGAGCCGTTTCAACTCGGTGCAGCGAGGCGGCCCCGCGAGCTGGCTCGACTAAGCGCTGAGTGCTTAACCGCCGAACTCGGTTTGCCCAGCACTGCCGACGTCGACTCCACAGACCAAGTCGTCTTTGACGGTCACCGCAATGATGCGTTCGTCGTTCCCGTTGAACGTGATGGTACCGGTGGCTGCAGTCGGCTGGCCGGTCTGAGACGAGAACCCATTGAGACGATAGGCCGTGATGGTTTGTGGGCTGAAGAAGGCGATCAGTTCTTCCATTGATGCCCCACAGGTGGGGTTGACCATGGCCTCGGCCGTGGCGTAGTCCTCGGTTTGCAGCGCAGCGAGAAACTCGTTGGCCCGGTCGATTTCGCCCTTTGTGCTCAAGAAGACGGCGGCAGAGCAACCACCGATGAGCACAACGAGCCCGAGGAAAATTGCGAGCAGCACCTTCGCGGCGCTCGGGCCCTTCTTCGCCGGTGAGGGCGGTGGGCCCTGTTGGTAGTAGCCGCCAGGCTGTTGGGGCGCTCCCGGTGCTTGCTGATGGTGCGGCTGCTGAAACTGCGGCTGCTGGTAGCCAGGTTGCTGTGGCTGGTACCCGCCGGGCTGTTGCGGTGGCTGGTAGCCCGCGGGCGGTTGGTGCGGTTGCTGTGGCGGCGGCGCGCCGGGATAGCCGTCGGTCATGTTCCCTCCAGAATGTTGACCTGTGTGTCAGTCCAACGTAGACCGAATCACGCCGCGAGGCGGGCTCGGGTCAGGAATGCGGTGTGCGCAACCATGCGGTGGTCGGGACGCACCGACATGCCTTCGACGTGCCAGTTGCGGTGGAGCACTTCCATCGTTTTCGCTTCGACGAAGCCATGGAGAGCCAGCGCATCTCGCACCTGCGTGGCTTGTGTGATCGACGGCGTGTAGGCCACCAACACTCCCCCGGGTCGCATGCTGACTGCGGCGTGTGGGATCACCTGCCATGGCTCTGGCAGGTCGAGCACCACTCGGTCGATGTCTTCGAGATCGAGCGGTTCGTAGGCACTGCGGATGTGCAGGTCGTACCGTTCCATCGCTGCTTCACCGAGGAAGCCAACGATGTTCTTCTCGGCCCGCGACGCGAAGTCTTCACGAACCTCGTATCCGGTCACATGCGCGCCAGCGCGTAGCAGTCCCATCGACATCGCACCCGAGCCGATGCCCGATTCGAACACGCGATGGCCCGGTGCAACGTCGGCCAAGATCAGGATGGGGGCAATGTCCTTTGGATAGATGACCTGAGCCCCGCGGGGCATCGACAACACGTAGTCCTCGAAGGTCGGCCGCATGGCACGGAAGCGTTGGCCCTTGGTCGACTGCACAGAAGAACCCTCGGGTTGGCCAATGAGTTCGGTGTGTTCGAGCACACCAGAGTGCGAATGAAAGGCCTCTTCCGGGTCGAGCGTGATGAGGTAGCGCCGGCTCTTCGTGTCGGTCAACAACACCAGATCGCCGGCTGCGAACGGACCATGGGGCGGTCGTTGATCGGTCGACAGATCGTGAACGGGTCGTTCGGATGGGCTCGTCATGGGCGTGTCAGCGTCGTTTCGTCTTGAGCAGTTCAACGGGTACCGGGTCTGCTCCGGCCGCTCGCTGAGAGAGTCGACAGAACGCACACCGAGGTTGGCCGTTGGGATCGCCGCTTGTTGGAGACCCGCAGCTCTCGCAGGGTACGAGACCGGGGCCATCGTCTGGTGTGCGGACGGCTGATTGCTCGAAGAGATCTGCGGCTTCACGCAGGTAGCCAAAGTAGAACGCCTGCTTCATGCCGGGTGATGCTTCTTCTGAGGCAGCGAGCGCGTGTTTGTATTCAAGATGCCGGTTGCCGGCGGCCATGGGGCACTCTTCGACTTGGTAGTCGATGCCTCGCAGCACGCAATACGCAGCCGTTTCTCGCTCTGAGAGCCGCACGAGCGGCTTTGCCTTCTTTGGGAACCCGTTCTCGGCCGGCAACATCGGCCGCTGCCGGGCCAGGTAGTCCACCTGCCAACGCATGACGTTTCCGTAAAGCACGGCAGCCTCGTCGTCGAGGTTGTGGCCGGTCATGAGCACGTCGTAGCCGCCGTCGTGGGCCGCCCGATCGAAGAGGTGGCGCTTCGACAGCCCACAGGCAGAACACGGCGCTCGCCCCGTGACATCTGCTGCCGTTGGCACGTCGTAGTCGTAGCTGTCGCGCAGCCCGATCTCGATGAGAGAGTTGGCGTGCTCGCTCTCTCGGTTGGCGACAAACGATGAGGTGAAGTCGCGCACGTAGTTGCCAGACACATCTGAGTAGTCGCCAATGCCGAGACCGATGTAGAGACCGTCGGCTTCGTAGCCGAGCTCGAGCAGGATGTCCCACAGAGCCAAGCTGTCTTTCCCGCCAGACACGGCGACGAGCACTCGGTCGCCCGGCGTCGCCATCGAGAACTCCTTCATCGTGCGCTCGACCTGATCGCGGCAGTACCGCAGGAAATGGTCGGCACAGAAGTTCGCGTTGTGTCGGCGGATGTCGATCACCGCAGACTCTCGACAGACACGACACTTCACGACAATCGCCTCAGCATCGCTCAGCCACCGGAGATGACGGGTCGAACTTCGACCTCGGCGTCATCGGGAAGCAGCGCATCGCCCGGAACGAGCGTGCCGTCGCGAATCACCAGCACCGATTCGCGCCGAAGGTCGAGCTTCTTCAACAGCTTGACCACCGACATCGGACCGTCGACGGTGATCTGCCGCGACGGATTGCGCAGATGAACCAGCATCGGCTGGCTGCTGTCAGACGGCCGTGCGGCGGCGCTGACGCCGGGGCACGGTGCTGGCCTTGCGATAGGCCTTCGCCGTAGCTTTTGCTTCACGCTTCGACGCCTTCGCCAGCTGCTTGGACGTCTTCTTGCTGTCTTTCGCCGACGCTTTGGCCGCTTTCATGGCCTTCTTGTCGGACTTCTTCGCCACCTTCTCAGCCTTCATCTGCTGTTTGTGAGTGATGGGAAGATGTTCGATCAGGATCTTGTCACCAGGCTTGGTGTTGGAAAGATCGATTGTCTCTCGGCGACCGGTCTGGCTGCTGATGAGACGCCACAGAGCCATGGCTCCCGACGTGAAGATCCAGCTGCGACCGGGCCCGCCGATGACGCGCTGCAGGCCGAACGAAAGAATCCGCTGCAGCATCAGAGCCGGCGGATCTCGAGAACAGTGCTCTTCTTGCGGCCGGCGTTGCGGCCGATGATGTAGATCAACAGCAGAAGGAGTGCGGCGACAACGCCACCGCCAACGGCGGCCTTCTTCTTGCTGTCGTCTTTGACGGTGTCGACCTGGCCCTGGACCTCGCGGAACTTGGCTTCGATGTCGGCGGGGTTGATCTTTTCAGTATCAGTCATGAGAGCACTCGCTTCTTGGCCCGGTTGAACAACATCACGATCATGCCCGCCAGAAGCAACAAGACCACGATCGCGGCGAGATACGGCACCATGGATCCCCAGCTGCCCCCGTCGAAATTGTCGCCGGTCTCGGTCTGCATCAAGCGCAGAACTCCGAGACCAAAGAAGAACATGCCGAGGAACACAAAGACCGATCCAGCCAGGCCGAGTCCGAGGTACTTGCCGAGTGCCTTGAGAGGCTCAACGGTTTCCTGTTTTGCGTAGGAGACCAGCATCTTTTGAAGATCCTGGGCTTCCTCCATCGGGTTCGGCTTCGCCACCGGTCCTGCCTCTCGCTATCGCTTGGCGCAGACGTTCTGCTCGACGGTGCGCAGTGTAGGCGCGCCGATCAAGACTTGGGGTGAGCTGACCCGAGGCTGCGGGTGCTGAATTGAGACCCGCTCGGTGTCATTCCTCTGAGAGGCCGAAGGTCATCATCTCGATCACGCCATCGAGGCAGTCGTTGAGCTTTGTAAGCCGCTCGTCTGGGCTGGTCGCACTCAGCAATTCGTAGCTGTCCATCTGCGACAACGGCGCTTGGGCCGCGAGGGCGAAGCTCGCCATTCCGTGGTCGGGCGGCACGACTGGATCACCACCGAGTGATTGCCCCATACGCGTGGCGAGTTCACCGCACACGGCGAATTTCTCGAGCGTTGTTTCGATCAAGCCGCCGGTCGCGTCGGTCGGAGATTCATCGATGAGGTCGCGAACCTCCGCCATGGGATACGGATCGTCCTCGAGCCACTCGACGACTTCAAACCGGCGGGTGCCGACGCAGACCATTCCCCAACGGCCGTCGGGGTATTCCTCTGACTCGAGCACCTGGGCAACGGTGCCAACGTGTGTTCGCACGTCGTCGCCACCGACTTCCCAACCTCGTTCAATCAAGACGATGCCGAACTCTGGTGGTTGGTCGACCACCTGGAACGTGATCACGTCGTGAGCGAGTGCCCGATAGCGAGGCTCAAACACGTGCAGGGGCATGACCTGCGTCGGAAACAAGACAGATCCGAGGGGGAACTGCGGCATTCTCACGGCGAGGCTGCCGTGGTTGGCTCGGGATCGAGATCGTCAATCGTTGGCCCGGTTGGGAAGGTGGCCAGCCCATCAACGAACGGTTCCTGAAGCGAACGCAGCTCTTCATTGAGGCCAGCCAGCTCGCCGTTGGCGATGTAGGTGAACCGCACCGTTGACCCCGGTTGGGTCGGCGACGACACGTATCCCGACAGCGCCGTTACGCCATTGAGCGTTCCGGTCTTTGCGAAGACTTGGCCGTTGGCCGGTGACTCAAGGTGGCGGTTGAGCAGGCTGCCTCGCCGACCGCCGATGCTCAAGGATCGGGCAAAGTCGGAGTCTGGGCCCGCTTGATCGAGCAGATCACTGACCAGCCGACAGGTGAGTCGGTTGGACTCGGCGAGGCCGGAGCCGTCGTTGACAACCACGTTGGTGGTATCGATCTCTCGGCTCGGATCAGACAGGATCGCCAAGACCGCATCGGCGCCAGCCCGAGTTGAGCCAACCCCCGTCGTCTCCCGCCCGAGATGTTTCACGAGAATCTCAGCTCCGTAGTTATTGCTGTAACTGTTGACGTGCGTGATGATCTCAACCATTGCCGGCGAGCTCACCTTGGCAATCTCGGTTGCTGTTGCAGGAGCGACGCCAGCCCCAGACGAACCGGTGCTGACTCCTCGTTCCGACAGGAGCGACCGGAGAGCATCTGCGGCCTGCAGGGGGGGCTCGGTGGTGGTCGAGCGGTTGATGGCGCTGCTGTACACGTCAGGCCACTCAACGTGTCCTTCGTTGACCGCCAGTGCCGACAACGGACCAGATTGCCGCTGGTCGATCAGCCGTTGCGCCCATGGGCCAACCCGCACATCGTCGAAGTAGGACTCGTCGCCGATGACGGTGCCGTTCACGGTGGTGATGCCCGACTCGACGATGGCATCGGCGAGATCTTCGAGCCGTGTATGGAATCGCCCGGAACGCTCTTCGTATTGTGATCGCCAACTCTCGGTCGACAAGAACGGGTCACCGCCGCCGATGAGATAGAGATCGCCGTCGAGCACGCCGTCTGTGACGACGCCGTCGATCTTCACGGTCGTGATGAATCGGTGGTCTGGTCCGAGCTCTTCGAGCGCCGCGAACGTCGTGAGCAGCTTCTGGTTCGAGGCTGGCACGAGCGGAATGTCTGCGCCCGACTCTTGAATGACTCGACCATCAGCTTGGACGGTGACACACGCGGTGAAGTCGGCCGATCCGTCGACGATGGTCTGCACTGACGGCACGAGTGCATCGTCGATGACGGGGGCGCGAAGGGTTTCCGGCACTCGCCTGGCCGACAAAATGGGCGTGCCAAGGTCGCGCTCATACGGACGGGCCGTGGTGCTCACCGTGTCGGTATCTGCCAGCTTTGCCGTTTGCCAGGCTGCCACAGCCACCACGATCACGATGACGAGCGGCAACCACCGACGAAGGAATTTCGCTGAGTTCATAGCTGGTACTGCCGGGCGCCGTTCATGTGGCCCCCGAGATTAGCCAGACATGTATCGCTGGTAGCGCCACATCTGTTCAAGAGCGGTGACCGCACGGTTGGCCGAGCCGTAGCAAAGCCGTCCCGTCTCGCGAACGGCCGCCGGCCCCGGGTTGTTGGGATCGGCCGTGCCGAGTTCGGTCGCCGTCAGAATCGGCTTGCCCGTTGCCTCGGAGATGTCGGCCGCAGCTGTTGCGTAGCGGCGGTCTTGGCGCTCGTGGAACTCGACGATTCGCTCCAATCCGTGGTCGGGATAGAAGCGGCCCTCACGAAGCATGCGGGCTTGGTTCGATTGGATGCCGAGCCCGAGGTACACGATGGCATCGACAGACTCGTGGTTGGCGATGATCTCCATCACCTCGGGAATCGTGTCGCGGGTCTCGCCGCCGGCCATATCGACCGGATTGTTCCGGCTCCAGCGGGGCGGCAGCTTCTCGTCAATCGCGGCGAGAAGATCGTCTGGCAAGGTCACGAGCTCGAGCTCGCTCGAGTGGATGGCGTCGGCCGTGACAACGCCCCAACCGCCAGCTGTGGTGACAACCACAACGCGGTTGCCTTTCGGGAGAGGCTGTGTGGCAAAACTGGCCGCTGCCTCGAACCCCTCTTCGACGGTGAGCGAACGAATCACACCGGCCTGGCGCATCGCCCCGTCAAACACTCGGTCGTCGCTGGCGAGGCTTCCGGTGTGGCTCGCTGCGGCTCGCGCTCCCCCGGCTGTCGCTCCGCCCTTCACGACCACAAGTGGCATCGACGGCGTGATCGCTCGCATGCGCTCGTAGAAGTCGCGCCCGTCGGCAATGCCCTCGACATACGCCAAGCCAACGGCGGTTTCCTGATCGGTCGCGTAATAGTCGAGGAAGTCTGGAACCGTCACAGACGCCGCATTGCCAGCGCTCACGGCTCGGCTGATACCGACACCGGTTTGGCGCGACCAATTCAGAAACGACGACACGAAGTTGCCGGATTGGCTGGCCACACCGATGCGTCCGGCAGGAGGGAACGGGGCCACAATTTGGGCGCACAGGTTGGCAGGGGTCGATACCACGCCCTGTCCGTTTGGACCGGCAAGCAGAATGCCGAGCTCGTCGGCCACGGCCACGAGTTCGGCCTGAGCAGCGATGCCTTCCTCGCCCGCTTCGGCGTAGCCGGCCGAGGTCAAGAAGGCGGCCTTGATGCCCTTGCGGCCGCACTGGCGAAGCAGTTCGATGTTGGTTGAAGCCGGTGTGCACACGAAGACGAGGTCGATCTCGCCCTCTGGAAGATCGTCGATGGCGGTGGCGCACTGCACGCCAAGCACTTCCGAGCCGTCTCGGTTCGTTGCGAAGACCTTGCCCGCATACCCGGACGCCAAGATGTTGTGGAGGCTCACGAATCCGAACTTGCCTGGATGCGTTGACGCTCCGGCCACCACGATGCCTCGAGGATTGAAGAGAGCGTTGAAGTGGGCCGTTGAGTGAGTGCTCATGATGCCGTCTCGGCTACGTTTGTCGTTTCAACAAGGGCATCGACAGCCACGGGTTGGCCGTCGACGATCAGAACTGGATTGAGGTCGATCGCAGCAATCTGTGGTTCTGCTTCGACAACCGATGACAGTCCGACGAGTAACCGCACGAGCGCGTCACGGTCGACAGCAGGAGAACCCCGGAACTCGCCAAGCAGATCGCTCGTGCGCAGCTCGTCGATCATCGAGTGGGCATCGCGATCGGTGATCGGAGCGAGCCGAATCGATACGTCTGCGATGGCCTCAGCGAGGATGCCGCCAACGCCCAACAGCACGGTCTTGCCGAACTGAGGGTCAGTTGAAACGCCGCAGATGAACTCGCGGTTGGACGACACCATCGGTGCCACGAGCACCGTGACCTCTCCGTCCTCGGGTGTGGCGGCTTCCAACAGCTCGCCCGCTGCTCGACCCAGTGCATCAGCATCACCCAGTCCAAGTCGCACGAGCCCACGCTCTGTCTTGTGGGCGATGGCATCGCCGTTGAGCTTCGCCACCACCGGATAGCCGAGATCGCTTCCCGCGTTGACGGCGGCGTCGACGTCAGCACAAATTCGCTCTTCGAGAAAGGGAACACCATGCGGTGCCAGGAGCGCCTTGGAGGCAGCTTCAGAAAGGGTTGTCACGAGGAGCGACTCTAGGAGCTGTGCTCAGCGTGTGCCGATTCTGGTCTTGCGCTTGCTAGGGCTCGAGGGCTGATCGGATAAAGGCCTTGAGGTGATGGAATCTGGCCTCGAGCGATTCAACGCTGAATGGATCACGATCGAGCAAGCCAAGCACCATGGTGTGATCGGAGAAATAGGTGAGGAGGGCGCCGTACCCGGTGATCACGAGCTGTTCTGCGTCTTGGCGTTTGAACGTGCCTGCTTCCATCTCGCGCTCGAAGAAGGCGACCGAGCGCAAGAAGAATGGTCGAAGGGCCGAGCCAAGGTTGTAGCCAAGGCGGCCGTCGTCGCTCAGGGCCTCACGGCGAACGATCGTGACCACGGCTGGATTGAGTCGGAAGAACTCAAATGAGGCTTCGAGCACCCAGTCGACGAGGTCCCAACCGTTGAGTTCGTTGCCAAGCGCTTCTTCGATTCGCAGGCCCCAATCGGCAAGGGCTTGTTCGATCACCTCGCGGTAGATCGCTTCCTTGTTTGGGAAGTAGTGCAGCAAGCTCGGACGTCGAATGCCGACACCGGCCGCGATGTCGTTGAGCGACGTTCCCTCGAAGCCCTGATTGGCGAAGCACTCGCGGGCCTCGCGCAGAAGCAGGTCTCTGGTGCTGAGTTCCGGCACCATCGAAGCGTACTGGCCGGTACCTTCGGTGCATGGAGATCATCGCCGCCCTGTTCATGGACGACATCGAGCTGCGCTCGGTCCCCGGCCCGTCGACTCGGATCGACCTGGGGGGAATCCAGTTCTCAGCGCCTGCCCCTGGTCCGGTTCCCGTCACGGTCGCCCCGCACCTCGTTGTGCTCGTCTGGAACCCACCAGACGGCAAGCCGATGGGTGCGTTGGAAGTTGTCTTCCATCCCCTCGGAGTCGAACCAGCGGACGACATCGAGCCGCTCGCCCGCAATGTGCAACCGCTCGAGATCGAGCCCTCGAAGTTCAACTACCGGCTCGTCCGAGCCGAGCTTCCCTTCAACGACTACGACACCGTCATCGCTCATTGCCGGATTGATCAAGGTCCGACCCGAGTGGTTCCCTACACACTGCTGCCGCCCGTCGAGTAGCGCTGGTTGGCGATGTTTGACCCAGACGGCGTTTCTCAGCAAGTCAAAAGTGCAGCCGGACTGTCGACCCACCCCGACCCGGCGGTTGCGACAGGCGAGGCGCTCGGCGCTGTCGTCGAACGCGTTGGCACCGGCGTTGACCTCGCCATCGTGTTCGTTTCCGGTTCCACGATTGCCGCGCTCGACGACGTGCTCGATGCGGTTCGGCAGCTCCTGAGTCCAAGCGTCGTGATCGGCTGCAGCGCCGTCGGTGTGCTTGCCGGGGCCGAAGAGGCCGAGTCTGGTTCGGGGCTCGCGATCTGGGGTGGTTGGCTGCCAGAGCACCTCGATCCGTCTGTGCTCCTCCCCGTCACGATCGAGGCGCAGAACATGTTGGGTGGCCTGCCATCGCTCACCGAACGTGAGGCGCTCATGGTGCTCGCCGACCCATTCACGTTTCCCGCTGATCAATTACTCGACGAGCTGCGGGTTGCGGCACCTGGGGTGCCCGTGATTGGAGGGCTGGCGTCTGCCGGTCGAGCGCCGGCTCAGAACCGCCTGTTCGTTGGCCGAGGTGATGATCTCCAGGTCGTGACAGACGGGGCCGTTGGGCTCGTGCTTCCGGCAGAGCTCCTGCAGCTCACGGTGAGTCAGGGGTGCCGGCCGATCGGCGAACCTTGGGTGATCACCAAGGGATCCGGCAACCTCATCCACGAGCTCGCTGGCAAGCCTGCGCTCGAGCGATTGAACGACATGGTGCAGGCGCTGTCGTCAGAAGAACGGATGCTTGCGTCGCAAGGTCTTCACTGCGGATTCGTAGCGCAGAACAGCCGCGACGACTTCAACACAGGCGACTTCCTGATTCGGGGTGTGCTCGGGGCCGATCGCTCAACGGGCGTTGTTGCGGTTGGTGCCGCGGTCGAGGTTGGCGACGTCGTGCAGTTCCAAGTTCGAGATGCAGCATCGGCATCTGCTGAGCTGCTTCGGTTGCTCCCCGGCCAGGCCGACGGCGCCGTTGTGTTCACCTGCAACGGACGAGGAAGCCACCTCTTCGCGGAGCCCAGCCACGATGCGAGCATCGTCGCAGAACTCGCGACCGGCGGCGTGGTTGGCATGTTCTGCGCTGGCGAACTGGGCCCTGTCGGCGCAACGAACGCGTTGCATGGCTTCACGGCGTCTGTGCTCTGGTGGAGATAGCCACGGCAGGCCCCCACCAACCGAGTACGGTCTGAACTTCGGAGCCTACTCAGGGGTAGAAACGTGGCAGAGAAGACGGTCGACAGCGATCTCGAAAAGCGCGGCATCGACGTAGTGCGAGCGCTCGGGATGGATGGCCCGCATGCGGCCAAGTCGGGTCACCAAGGCACCGCCATGGCGCTTGCTCCTTTGGCCCACGTGATGTACTCCCGAGTGCTCAAGTACGACGCCACCGATCCTGAATGGGACGACCGCGACCGGCTCGTGCTCTCTGCCGGTCACGTGTCGATCTTGCTCTACTCAATGCTGTATCTCACGGGCCACGGTCTTGAGCTCGACGATCTCAAAGACTTCAGACAGTGGGATTCAGCCACACCGGGTCACCCCGAGGTTGGTCACACCGCGGGCGTTGAAGTCACCACCGGTCCGCTTGGTCAGGGCCTTGCCAACGCGGTTGGCCTTGCCATCGCAGAACGAGCACAACGGGCCGAGTTCGGCGACGACCTCTGCGATCACTACACCTACGCCATCGCCGGCGACGGTTGTTTGCAAGAGGGTGTCAGCCACGAAGCGGCCTCGCTTGCCGGGCACCTCGGCCTCGGTCGCCTCGTCGTGATTTACGACGACAACAAGATCACCATCGACGGCCGCATCGATCTGTCGTACTCAGACGATGTCGCTGGACGCTTCGCCGCCTACGGGTGGGACGTCAACGACATTGGGGAGAAGTCAGAAGATGTCGATGCGCTCGAAGCCGCCATCAACAAGGCCAAAGGCGTCACTGACAAGCCGTCGATCATCATCGTGCAGAGCAAGGTCGGCTACCCGTCCCCCGACTTCACCGACAACTACAAGGCACACGGCAACCCGTTCGACGACGACTCGATTCGGGCCACCAAAGAGGTCATGGGCTTGCCCGATGAGCCGTTCTGGGTACCAGACGCCGTGCTTTCCTACTACCGCGAGGTTGGCCAACGGGGCAGCGAAGCACGCGCCGCCTGGGAGGCTCGACTCGCCGCCTCAGAACACGCAGACACCTGGGCCGCCCGCCGCGACCCTGCCGGAGTCAGCGGCTGGGTTGACGCCCTGCCAACGTTCGAAACCGGCGACTCGATCGCCACTCGCAAAGCCAGCCAGGCCGTACTCACCGCACTCGAGGAGTCGCTCGGCGGCCTCATCGGCGGATCAGCTGACCTGACGGGGTCAAACGGCGTCGCACTCAGCGGTGGTGTGCAGTCTGCTGACGACCCTGGTGGTCGGCAGATCTTCTTCGGCGTTCGCGAGCACGGCATGGGCTCAGCCATCGTCGGCATGGCCCTGCATGGCGGCACGATTCCGCTTGGCGCCACATTCCTGGTGTTCAGCGACTACATGCGGCCCGCCGTCCGCCTTGCCGCTCTGTCGCACGCCAACTGCGTGTTTGTGTGGAGTCACGACTCGGTAGGTGTTGGCGAAGACGGCCCAACCCACCAACCGGTTGAGCACGTCATGAGCCTTCGGGCCATCCCAGGCCTGCGCGTCATCCGGCCCGGCGATGCCACCGAGACGGCTGGCGCTTGGCGCCTGGCCATCGAGGGAGACGGCCCGTCGGCCATCATCCTGAGCCGTCAGAACCTGCCGGTGCTCGCGGCCACCAACGCCGATTCGGTACTCAAGGGCGCCTACGTGATCGTCGACGCAGACGAGCCAGACGTCGTGTTGATTGGTACAGGCAGCGAGCTGAGTCTCTGCGTGGACTCGGCGGCGAAGCTGGCTGAGTCTGGCGTTTCGGCTCGTGTTGTGTCGATGCCGTGTTGGGAAGCCTTCGAGGTTCTCGACATCGAAGAGCAAGACGCCATCCTGCCCCCAGAGCTGCCAACGGTGTCTGTCGAGGCTGGTATCACCCTCGGCTGGGATCGCTACGCCGATCTTCCGGTTGGCATCGACCGCTTCGGTGCGTCAGCTCCTGGAAGCAAGGTGCTTGAAGAGCTCGGCATGAGCGTCGACAACGTCGTGAGCGCGACGCAGGAACTTCTCGCCGTCGTCGACGGTTGATACACCCGACCGCAATTCCCCTCCACCCCGCAACCCCGAATGAGCCAACATCCCGCATGAGCTAGGAGCAACATCATGGGACGACTACACGATCTATTTGACCAAGAAGCCCAGAGTCCGTGGCTCGACAACCTCCGTCGAGGGTGGATGACCAACGGCGAGATGCAAGCCTGGCTCGACAAGGGCGTGCGTGGCCTCACCTCGAACCCGTCGATCTTCGCCAATGCCATGATGCAGACCGACGACTACGACGCCGAGCTGGAAACGCTCGTGAAAGCCGGTACG
>CALLGK010000237.1 GCA_938009905.1 uncultured Acidimicrobiales bacterium
ACGACGCTGCCCGCGCTGCGGGCGGACGGCGCTGAGGAGAGGCTGACACATGCTCGACGTCAACGATTTTGACCAGCTGAAGATCGGCCTCGCCACTGCGGACTCCATCCGCATGTGGTCAAACGGCGAGGTCAAGAAGCCTGAAACCATCAACTACCGAACCCTGAAGCCGGAAAAAGACGGCCTCTTCTGCGAGAAGATCTTCGGACCGCAGAAGGACTGGGAGTGCGCCTGTGGCAAGTACAAGCGCGTTCGCTTCAAGGGCATCATCTGTGAGCGTTGCGGTGTGGAAGTCACCCGCTCGAAGGTCCGGCGCGAGCGCATGGGCCACATCGAGTTGGCTGCTCCTTGCGTGCACATCTGGTACCTCCGCGGCACCCGCTCATGGCTGGCCTATCTCCTCATGGGCACCGAGCCCCGTGAAGAGCTGAAAGCCAAGCAGCTTGAAAAGGTCATCTACTTCGCAGCGAACCTCGTCACCTATGTCGATGAAGAGCGCCGCGACGAAGACCTTCCCAACCTCGAAGCCGATGTCATCGGCGAGCGTGAGGCCATCGAGAAGGAGCGCGAGCTTCGTCTGGCCGAAGAGCACGAGGAGCTCGAAAAAGAAATCGAGCAGATGGAGAAGGACGGCGCCAAGGATTCTGAAATCAAGGCTCGCCGCCGCTCCGCCAATAAAGACCTCGAGGCTGTTCGTGAGCAGTACGAGATGGAACTCGACGTGCTCAACCGAGCATGGGACGAATTCAAGGGCATCTTCTCTCGCCAGATTCTCGACGACGAGATGCTGTGGCGTGAGATGGCCGATCGTTGGGGCGAGTACTTCGAGGGCGGCATGGGCGCAGACGCCATTGCCCAGCTCATCGAACGCATCGACTTCGACGAAGAAGAGGTCAAGCTCCGGGCCGCGATTGACCCGCCCGAGGGTCAGAAGCCTCTGTCGGCTCAGCGCAAGCAGAAGGCCATCAAGCGTCTCAAGATCGTTGCGGCCTTCAACCGCCGTGACGACAACGACCGTCGCATGAACGACCCCCGAGCCATGATCCTCGACGTTGTTCCGGTGATCCCACCGGAGCTTCGCCCGATGGTCCAGCTCGACGGTGGCCGCTTTGCGACCTCCGACCTCAACGACCTCTACCGCCGTGTGATCAACCGGAACAACCGCCTCAAGCGGCTCCTCGATCTCGGCGCACCAGAGATCATCGTCAACAACGAAAAGCGCATGCTTCAAGAGGCCGTCGACGCGTTGTTCGACAACGGCCGTCGCGGTCGCCCGGTCACCGGACCAGGTAACCGTCCTCTGAAGTCGCTGTCCGACATGCTCAAGGGCAAGCAGGGCCGCTTCCGTCAGAACCTCCTCGGCAAGCGTGTCGACTACTCGGGCCGTTCGGTCATCGTGGTTGGCCCAACGCTCAAGTTCCACCAGTGCGGTCTTCCCAAGATCATGGCGCTCGAGCTGTTCAAGCCGTTCGTCATGAAGCGTCTCGTCGACCAAGAGCTGGCCCAAAACATCAAGTCGGCCAAGCGCATGGTCGAGCGTCGTCGTCCGCAGGTGTGGGAGGTCCTCGAAGAGGTCATCCAAGAGCACCCGGTCATGCTCAACCGTGCACCGACGCTTCACCGCCTCGGTATTCAGGCCTTCGAGCCTGTCCTCGTCGAGGGCAAGGCCATTCAGATTCACCCGCTGGTCTGCACCGCCTTCAACGCCGACTTCGACGGTGACCAGATGGCTGTTCACCTGCCGCTTTCCGCTGAGGCTCAGGCCGAAGCTCGTGTGCTCATGCTGAGCGCTAACAATGTGCTGTCGCCGGCGCACGGGCGTCCGCTCGTCACGCCGACCCAGGACATGGTCATCGGCATGTTCTACCTAACCGAATTCGTGCCAAACGAAGACCCCAAGGCTTACGTGCCGACCTACAACAAGGTCCACGCCGTCGAGCGGGCATACGAGTCAGGCGAGATCGGCCTTCACCAGCCCATCTACTACCGCCACCCCGACCTGCTCCTCGAGCCGGCCAACGGCAAGGGCGCGGTCTACGCCGAGACCACGGCCGGTCGCGTGCTGTTCAACGAGACGCTCCCCGAGAGCTTCCCGTACGTCAACAAGCTCGTCGCCAAGCGCGACATCGGCGAGATCGTTGATCTTCTTGCCACGGGGTATCCCAAGGCAGAGGTGTCGGCCACGCTTGACCGCATCAAGACCCGTGCGTTCCACTTCGGTGCGATGTCCGGCTTGACCGTTTCGGTTGACGACGTGCAGACGCCGGTTGAGAAGAAGGCGATCCTGGACGGTCACGAGATCGAGGCCGACAAGGTCGAAGGCCAGTTCCGGAAGGGCATCATCACCGACGGTGAGCGACGCCAGAAGGAAGTCGAGATCTGGACCCAGGCCACAGACGAAGTCAAGAACGCCATGGAGATCAACCTGAAGTCAAAGCGCTTCAACCCGATCGACATGATGGTCTCGTCTGGTGCTCGAGGAAACATGATGCAGGTCCGCCAGATTGCGGGCATGCGAGGCCTCGTGGCCAACCCTCGAGGCGACATGATCCCTCGTCCGATCAAGTCGAACTTCCGTGAAGGTCTGTCGATGCTGGAGTACTTCATTGCTACTCCGGGTGCCCGTAAGGGTCTCGTCGACACCGCCCTCCGTACCGCCGACTCCGGTTACCTCACGCGTCGACTCGTCGACGTGGCCCAGGAAGTGATCATCAACGATCGCGATCCGTTCGCCGAGGCTGGCTCCAACTCCGTCCGCGGCGTGGTGCTCGAGAACATCAAGCCCGACGGCTACTACAACAAGGACACGGGCAAGCCGAGCGATCCTTCCGATCCCGACGCCCGCATGGTCCGGACCTACCTCGAGAACCGGCTCTACAGCCGAGTGCTCGCGGCACCGGTTGAACTCTCTGATGGCACCACCATCGAGGGTGGCACCATGGTCACCGAAGACATCATGAACGCCCTGCGCGACGATGAATCGGTCGAAGAGGTTCGTGTGCTGACACCGCTCAGCGACGACTCACCGATCGGTATCTCGGCGGCCAGCTACGGCATGTCGCTGGCAACGGGCAAGACCATCGAGGTCGGCGAGGCCGTTGGTGTTATCGCCGCCCAGTCGATTGGTGAGCCGGGCACCCAGCTCACCATGCGTACCTTCCACACCGGTGGTGTGGCTGGCGGTACCGACATCGCTGGTGGTTTGCCCCGTGTTGTCGAACTGTTCGAGGCTCGCAGCCCGAAGGGCAAGGCCACGATGGCTGCTGTTTCCGGCGTCGTCCGCATTGCGGAAGACGAGGGCAAGGGCAAGGTTGTCACGGTTGTCACCGACGACGGCGAGGAAGAGAGCTACACGGTTCCCGTTGGCGCTCGCCTCGAAGTCTCCGAGGGCGACGAGATCAACGCTGGCGACCCCATCGTTGACGGCCCCCGCGATCCCAAGGAACTTCTTGAGATCCGAGGCATGGTCGAGACCCAGCGCTACCTCGTTGAGGAAGTGCAGAAGGTCTACCGCGACCAGGGCGTGTCGATTCACGACAAGCACATTGAGCTCATCGTGCGTCAGATGACCCGCCGCGTTGGCATCCATGAGCCTGGCGACACCGACTTCCTTCCTGGGGAGCGCGCTGACCGCTGGCAGTTCATCGACATCAACGCTCGCACCGCAACAGAAGGCGGGCGTCCCGCCGTTGCTCGCGACGAGATCATGGGCATTACCAAGGCTTCTCTCGCCACCGATTCATGGCTCTCAGCGGCTTCCTTCCAGGAGACCACCCGAGTGCTCACCGAAGCGGCCATCGAGGGCAAGTCCGACGCCATGATCGGCCTCAAGGAGAACATCATCATCGGCAAGCTCATCCCGGCCGGTACCGGTCTGATGCGCCACCGCGAGCTGCAAACCAAGGCTCCCGACTACCAGCCGATGTCGTTCTACTCGACCGAAGGTGAAGAGCAGGATCCAGCTCAGTGGCTGGCGTCGATCGGTAGCGAGGCTGCGGTGACCCCGCTGCCAACCGCTGACGAAATCGGCTGACCTTCTCGGTAGCTCACGAACTACAGCAAACGCCCCGGCCGAGCCGGGGCGTTTGTTCATTTTGGCCTGAGCTGCGTTGCTTCGGAGCTGGTACTCCGACGCGGCTACTTCCAGACCGTGACGCTTCCGTCGCGTGTTGCCACCGCAAGAGCCAGCTTGGCCTGATCGAGTTCGACAACGGCGAGGTTCGAATCGATCTCGGCCGGAAGATCGTGGGTCTGTTCGATCTGCCCGCCGTCAACCGTGCGGCCAATCACGAGCAGCTGCGTTCGGTCTTGACTGGGAATCACGAGCTCTAGCTGGCCGTCGGTATCGGCATCGAGCACGGCCGCCAGGTCGAGGTTGATCGTGCCGATCGGATGCGACGTGACCGAGCCTGAGCCTTCGGCTGGATAGCGACCCACGAGCTCGAGCCGCCCGTCGACGAGTCGGAACCACTCGACGATGCCACCAATGTGTGGCGTGCGAACCACCACGAGCTCTGTCTCGCCGTTCAGCCCGGTAGGACCGACAGCGATCTGATGACGCCAACGGTTGCCCTGCCCGATCGGATCACTCTCGGCCACCAGTGCGCCGTCGAGGTCGAAGGCGGCAAGGCGAGCCCCATCCGTGGCATTGGCCAGCGTGACGATGACTTCCGGTGTGCCGTCGTCGTCGAGGTCGGCCAGCATCGCTGCGGTTCCTTCAACCACATCGCGTTCGGCCAGGCGAACGTCGATCGTGACGTCGTTGGTGGTGATGCGAATCGTCGCTGCTTCGATGTCGTCGCCAAGAGCACCATGCGGGTAGCGGTCGGTCGGGTCGACGAGTTCGACCGTGACGGCCCCATCGCTCACGAGCCGAGTGTCCGGCACATGGTTCTCGCTCACGGTCAGCAGCGCGTCAACGGCTTGCCTGGTCGGATTTGACTCGGTCGTGTCGACGAGCTCGAAGGGCCCGTCATCCGCCGTGCCGACGGTCCACGCCACGTCGTCGCCCGTCGGTGCACCCAAGATCCACGCTGGGTCGTCGACACCGGCGTTGAACACGTCTGGCTCGGTGAGGTCGGCCGTGCCCTCGTAGTAGCGGTTGCCCGTCAACGGCATCGTGCGGGCCACCACCGTGCCGGTTGCCGCGTCGTCAGCCGATGACGGTTCTGGGTCGTCAGTTGCGCCGTTGTTCGATGAGTCATCGGCGGTTGTCGCTGGAGCGGTCGCCACGATCGACGTGCTTGGCTCGCTGGCCGAACCGGACGTGGTGTCGGCAGTGCATGCTGCCGCTCCGAGGACGGCAGCAGTAAAAACGGCGATCGACAGCCTGCTCACCCCATCATTCTGCCTCTCCAACAGTCGGAATCCTGCTTGCAGAACCGTCCGTCCGTTGCCGCGGTCGGACAATGTTCAGTTCGGCTCGCTCGGGCAGGACCTTTCGTGCTGTACTGCGACATATGTCACGTTTGCGTGACAGCCCGCCCCGTCGCACAGGCAAGTTCGTTCGCTGACGAGGCCCGTTTATCGAAACCCATTTACTGACAAAGAGGATTCAGATGCCATTCACGACCCGTGGCGCAATCATGCGTGAAATTGGGGGCGACTGGGAAGTCACCGACATTGAGTTCGAGGACCCACGACAAGGCGAGCTTCGCGTGAAGATGGTGGCATCGGGCATGTGCCACTCAGACGACCACTGCCGCACTGGCGATATCCCGCTTGCCGTCTATCCCATTGCTGGCGGTCACGAAGGCGCGGGTGTTGTTGTTGAGGTTGGGCCAAACACGCCGGGTTACGAAGTTGGCGATCACGTCGTCATGTCGTTCCTTCCGGGCTGCGGTCGCTGCCGCTGGTGTGCCTCCGGCCAACAGAACCTCTGCGATCTTGGCGCCACGCTCTTGTTGGGCAGTCGCTCAGACGAGTCGTTCCGCGGCCAGGTCGACGGTGCTCCCGTCGCTCAGATGTGCGGTATCTCTACGTTCTGCGAAGAGGTTGTGGTCGCTGTCGACTCTGCGGTCATCGTCGACAAAGACATTCCTCTCGACAAGGCATGCCTCGTCGGTTGCGGCGTAGGCACCGGTTGGGGTTCAGCCGTCAACTCCGCAGAGGTAAAGCCCGGACAGACCGTCATCGTGATGGGCATTGGCGGCATTGGCATCAACGCCGTGCAGGGTGCAGCCCACGCTGGTGCCTCGCACGTGATTGCCGTCGACCCCGTTGCTTTCAAGCGAGAGACGGCCGAGCAACTTGGCGCCACCCACACGTTTGACAACATGGCTGACGCCACGCTGTTTGCGCAGTCAGTTACTGACGGCCAGGGCGCAGACTCCGCCATCGTCACAACTGGCGTGCTCACCAGTGAGCACGTGGCTGAGGCATTCAGCGCTATCCGCAAGGCGGGCACTGTGGTGGTGACGGGTCTTGGAAGCCTCGAGAACTCCAAGGTTGAGATTCCCGCCGGTGAGTTGACGCTGTTTCAGAAGCGCATTCAGGGTTCGCTCTTTGGCGCTAGCAGTCCGAGCCGCGACATCCCGTGGATGCTCAGCATGTATCAGAACGGCCAACTCAAGCTCGATGAGCTGGTCACCAACACCTACACCATCGACCAAATCAACGAGGGCTACGCCGACATGCACGATGGCAAGAACATTCGTGGCGTAATCGTTTACTGACAAAGGGGTATTGCAGATGAAAATTGACATGACTGTGAACGGGGATGCCCGTTCTGCCGATGTTGAAGCGAGGACGTTGCTCGTGCACTACCTGCGCGACGACCTTGGCCTCACCGGCACCAATGTTGGCTGCGACACCTCCTCGTGTGGCGCTTGCACGATTCACATCGATGGCGAGTCGGTGAAGTCATGCACAATGCTGGCCGCCCAGGCTCGCGACACAGAGGTCACCACGATCGAAGGCATGGCCGACGCCAGTGGCGAACTGCATCCGATGCAGGAAGCCTTCCGCCAATGCCACGGCTTGCAGTGCGGGTATTGCACGCCCGGCATGGTCATGGCTGCGACGTCGTTGCTGAAAGAGAATCCCTCGCCAAGCGAGGCCGAGGTGCGTGAAGGGCTTGAGGGCAACCTCTGCCGGTGCACCGGCTACCACAACATCGTCAAAGCCGTCATGACGGCCGCCGGAGGTGCATGAGATGACTGCAGTTATGGGAACACCGATGCTCCGCAAGGAGGATCCGAAGCTCCTGACGGGTGAAAACAAGTTCGTCGATGACATCCAGGTGGCAGGGCAGCTGTGGATGGGCATGGTTCGTAGCCCCCACGCGCATGCCAAGGTCGGCACGATCGACACCTCGGCAGCCGCTGCGGCCGATGGAGTGCACGCTGTCTACACCGGTGCCGAACTGGCCGAGATGGGCCTGTGGGCGGCTCCGCTTCCCTGCGCCTGGCCGGTCACCGAAGACATGGTCAACCCGCCACACTTTCCGGCCGCGGCCGAAGAGGTGCATCACGTCGGTGAAATCGTCGCCGTAGTGCTTGCCGATTCTCGCTACGGAGCCGTCGACGCGGCCGAGTTGGTCGAGGTCGACTACGAGGTGCTGCCAGCAGTCGCCTCAATCGCGGCCGCTCGCGACGGTGACAACAACGCACACTCCGATCTTGATTCAAACAAGGCATACAGCTGGGCCCTCGAGCCAAACCCAGAGGGCGTAGATGCGGCGTTTGCCAACGCGGCGCACACCGTGAAGGGCGAGTTTGTTCAGCAGCGCCTGATCCCGGCGGCCATGGAGCCCCGGGGCGTGCTGGCGATCCCGTCTCCTGCTGGTGGCGAAGTCACCCTCTACTCCGCGACTCAGGTGCCGCACATCCTCAAGGTGATGATTGCGGCCACCACGGGCATTCCGGAGAACAAGCTGCGCATCATCGCTCCGGCCGTGGGTGGTGGCTTTGGCGCAAAACTGAACGTCAACCCTGACGAGCTTTTGGCCGTCACTCTGGCCAACAAGCTCGGCCGGGCCGTGCGCTGGACCGAGACCCGGTCAGAAGCCGCATTCTCCACCCACCAGGGTCGAGGGCAGCTCCAGACGATCGAGGTTGCGTCAGACGAGAACGGGAAGATCAGTGGTGTTCGAGTGCACCTCGATGCCGACATGGGCGCCTACATGATGCTCATCACGCCGGGCGTGCCGCTGCTGGGCAGCTTCCTCTACACCGGCGTATACGACGTGCCGGCTTTTGGTTTCACCTGCGACGGCTACTTCACGAACCTCACACCAACTGATGCCTACCGAGGCGCCGGTCGACCAGAGGCGAGCTATGCGATCGAGCGAGCCATGGACATGCTGGCCAACGAGGTCGGTGTTGGCCCAGACGAGATTCGCCGTCGAAACTACCTCGCCGGAGGTGGCCCATTCGAGAACCTCGAAACCGCCTCAACTCTGGTGTTCGACTCTGGCAACTACGCACCGAATCTCGACGCCGCCCTGGCCTTGGCCAAGTACGACGAGTTGCGGGCCGAGCAGCAAAGCCGCCGCGACGCCGGCAGTTCCAAACAGCTTGGCATCGGTCTGTGTACCTACGTCGAGATCTGTGGACTGGCACCGAGCCGGGCACTTGCCGGTCTCAACTACGGAGCCGGTGGCTGGGAACACGCAACGGTTCGCTTCTTGCCAACTGGCAAGGTCGAAGTGGTGTCTGGCTCGACGCCACACGGTCAGGGTCACGAAACGGCGTGGTCGATGATCGTTGCCGACAAGCTCGGTATCGATCCCAACGACGTCGAGGTTCTCCATTCCGATACCGCCATCAGCCCACTCGGTCTTGACACCTACGGCTCGCGATCACTCGCTGTTGGCGGTGTGGCCATCGCGATGGCGTGCGACAAGGTGGTCGACAAGTCGCGCGAGATAGCGGCCCACCAGCTCGAGGCGAATCCAGACGACCTCGAGTTCACCGGTGGCCAGTTCCAGGTGAAGGGCTCACCAGACAAAGCGCTCCCGATCCAGGCCATTGCCTACGGAGCGTTTACGGCTCATGACCTGCCAGACGGTATGGAGCCGAACATGAATGAGCAGATGACGTTCGACCCGCCGAACTTTGCCTTCCCATTCGGTACCCACATCGCCGTTGTCGAAATTGACGAAGACACCGGCAACACCGAACTCATCGACTACATAGCGGTGGACGACTGCGGCAACCAGGTCAATCCGTTGATCGTTGAAGGGCAGCTACACGGAGGCATCGTGCAGGGTGTCGCTCAGGCACTGTGGGAAGGCGCGGAGTACGACGTTGATGGAAACTGCAAGAATCCGTCGCTGATGGACTATCTGGTTCCTTCCGCCATGGAGGTGCCAAACATCCAAACCGGCTACACCACCACGCCATCCACCAGCAACCAGCTGGGAGTGAAGGGTGCTGGCGAGGCCGGCACGATCGGTTCAGCAGCCGCAGTGATCAATGCCATCTGCGATGCGCTCAGCCCGTACGGCGTCACCGACATGGAGATGCCAGCGACGCCGCAACGAGTCTGGAAGACCATCAACAACGCAAAGGCAGGTGCCTGATGATTCCCGCATCATTCGACTACGTCGAGGCCGATTCGGCCGATGCTGCAATCGCAGCACTTGCCGAGCACGGCGACGAGGCCAAGCTCCTTGCTGGTGGACACAGCCTGATTCCGCTGATGAAGTTTCGACTGGCCGCACCGTCGGTTCTCGTCGATATCGGTCGGTTGTCGGACCTGTCCTACATCAATGATGGCGGTGACCACATCGCCATCGGAGCGCTCACTCGTCACAGCGCAATCGAGACCTCCGACTTGCTCACCACCAACGCGCCGATCTTGGCCCACGTTGCTGGACAGGTTGGAGACCCGTCTGTGCGTCACCGAGGCACACTCGGTGGTTCACTCGCTCACGGCGACCCGGCGTCTGACCTCCCCGCAGCTTTGCTTGCCCTCGGGGGCACGCTTGTGGCCAAAGGTCCAAACGGAGAGCGCGAGATTGCGATCACCGACTTCTTCACCGGGTTCCTCGAGACAGCCTTGGCTGCCGATGAACTCCTCACCGAGATCCGAGTTCCAAAGGTGCCCGGTGCAGGCTGGAGCTACCAGAAGTTCAACCGTCGAGCACAAGACTGGGCCATCGTCGGTGCCGCAGCTGTGGCCAACGGCTCAACCAACGTTGCGCTCGTCAACATGGGGCCTGCCCCCATGCGAGCGACTGCCGTCGAGCAAGCCCTTGCTGGTGGCGCATCATCAGCTGATGCCGCCGCTGTTGCGGCTGAGGGCGCTTCACCACCAGAGGACCTGAACGGTGATGCGGAGTACCGCACCCACCTTGCTCAGGTGCTCGTTGGTCGAGCTCTCGACGAGGCCCTCGGCTAGCTCAGTCACACACAAGAACGTTCGAAGGCCCCTGTCTCGCCCCACCGCCGGTCGTGACAGCGGCCTTCGTCGCGTTTTCTCTGATCCCGGCACCAACCCGGGCACGCCGAGCTTGCTCCTATTCGCCCAGCAACGCTGCGCGTTGCGGGCTCAGAAGTCGCGGCGTCTCGGCGCACCCGGGCTGGTGCCTACGGAGTCTTCGATTCCGCTTGGCCTCGGTGAGCATGTAGCGCTTCGCTTGGATTCCGCTGCGCACGGTTGCTGACTCTGGAGGTTGGTGACAGAGGGGCGACGGAAGGCGAGGACTAGGCCAGCGGAGCTTGCGGAGCTGGCATCCGCAGCCTCGGCGCACCACTGGTGCCAACCGGTCACGGTGGGAGAGGGTTGCGACTAGCTTCTCGGGATGGCAACGATTCGTGATTTGGCGGAAGAGCATTGGCAGGGGCGGGGCGATCTCGTTCATACCCATCACCCGGTGCAGCCTGTCTTTGATGAGGCCGAGGTTGGGGGCGGTCGGCGGACCGCAACCGAAGAGCTTGCCGATGGCCTGCTGACTCTCAAGAGCATCGCCTCGGTGAACGCCATCGATACCGGCGATGGACTGGTCATGCTCGACACGGGTGGCAAGTTCGATCGGGAAAACGTGCACGCCGCGGTGCGACATTGGCGCCCCGACACCCCGCTGGCCGCGGCGATTTACTCCCACCACCACATCGACCACGTGTTTGGCACCCACTACTTCGAGGAAGAAGCGGCGGACAAGGGCTGGGATCAACCGGTCGTCTATGCCCACGAAGACGTACCGGATCACTTCCATCGGTACGACAAGACCCTCGGCTGGAACACCGCCATCAACCGTCGCCAGTTTGCGCTCGACATGCCGCACTGGAGCTGGCCGAGTGGGTATCGCCACCCGGACGTCACCTACGCAGACCAGCTCACGTTTTCGCGCGGTGCGAACACGTTCGAACTGCATCACGCTCGCGGCGAAACCGATGACGCCACGTGGACCTACGTGCCAGAGCTCAAGGTGCTGCATCCCGGCGATCTGTTCATCTGGGCCGTGCCGAACGCGGGTAATCCGCAGAAGGTGCAGCGCTACCTCTCAGACTGGGGCGCGGCATTGCGCAAGATGGCGGCGCTCGAACCAGAGATCATGCTCTCGGGCCACGGCCTGCCGATCTTCGGCTCTGACCGCATCGTCATGGCGCTGACCGATACGGCCGAGCTTCTCGAGACGATTGAGGACCAGACGCTGGCGCTCATGAACCAAGGCAAGAGCCTCGACACCTGCATTCACGAAGTTGAGATTCCTGCTCACCTTCGCGACAAGCCGTATCTGCGCCCGGTCTATGACCACCCGCAGTTCTTGGTCCGCAACGTGTGGCGCCGCTACGGGGGTTGGTACGACGGCGAGCCAGACAACCTGGTTCCGGCTCCCCGAGCCGAACAAGCAAGGGCGTGGATCGAGTTGGCCGGCGGAGTGGAGCCCGTGCTGAATCGGGCTCGTGAACTCATGGACGCCGGCGACAATCGCCTTGCGTGTCACCTTGTTGAGTACGCCGCGTTGGCAGCCCCAGACAACCAAGACATGTGGGCGTTGCGAGCCGAGGTCTACACCGCTCATTCGAACGAACACGAGTCGTCGATGGCCCGCAACATCCTGCTTCATGCGGCAAAGGCGTCGGCCGAGGGCAAACGGGATATGGCAGGCGACTACTAGACATTGAGGGTCATCAGACGCTGACATTCGCTTGTTCACACTTCTAACAAAGTTGTGAACACTGTGTGAGACTCTCGACCACGGTGGGTGAAGTCTGGGATAACTGGAGCGTCGGTCAACGGGCCGGCCGCTCGGCCGTGGATCGAGCGTCGTGCTCGACGGTGGGTCGGGCGAGGAGCACACCATGCGAAGAATCAAGCTGGCGACCGTGGCATCTGCCGCCGCGGTTGTGGCATCAGTATTCGGCGGCGGGATCTCAGAGGCGCAGAGTGGCGATGACGCCAACAACCAGCCTGGGGCGTTGTACGAAATCACGATTACGAACACCACTGAAGGTCAATATCTGACGCCGCCGAACTGGGCGGCCCACAACCGTGCGGTTGATGTGTTCCAGCCCGGTCACGCTGCGAGCCCCGGTGTGGAGGCTGTTGCCGAGCGGGGCGAGGTCCCTGTCCTGGCGGCCGAATTGACCGCGGCCGTTGACGACGCTGGCTACGGCGTGAGCGGCGTTGCCGGTGACACGCCACTGGAGCCTGGCGAGTCGCGCACGTTCACAATCAACTCCGATGAGCGGCGACTCAGCATCGTGTCGATGATCATTTGTACCAACGACGGTTTCGGCGGGGTCGACTCGGTGTGGTTGCCTTCCATTGAAGGCAACACCCGGACCTACGCCTTGCGTGATTGGGATGCCGGAACCGAACGCAACACTGAGCGTCGTGCCGACATCGTGCCTGCTCCCTTCTGCTCGACGCCTCGAGGTGCTGAGGGTGGAAACGGCGCCGATCAGCCAGAGATCGACGGATTTGGAAGAATCTTCGCTCACCCAACGATCAATGGGTTCGGCGACATGCCCGAGAACTTTGATTGGGACCGTGGCTCTGTTGGCACCGTTTCGGTCACTCGGGTGGACACACCAGAGACCTACAGCGTGTCCGTCGAGAACCTGACAGAGGGCCAGTACTTCACGCCGCTCAACTTCGCTGCTCACAGCAGCCAAGCTGATGTCTGGTCGCTTGGCGCTGCGCCGAGTCCAGGCGTTGCTGGTGTGGCTGAACTCGGAGATGTTCCTGGTCTGGCTGCGGAACTGAATGCAGCGATTGATCAGCAGGGCCTCGGTGTCAGCGGAGTTGCCGATGCTGAAGCCGGCCCGATCGCCCCGGGCGCTACGCGACACTTCAGTTTCACGACCAACGAGCGCCGTCTCAGCATTGTGTCGATGATCATCTGCACCAACGACGGCTTTGGTGGTCTTGATTCTGGATGGCTGCCATCGGGCGAGGGCCAAACCAGGACCTTCTACCTCTCTGGCTACGATGCGGGCGCCGAGCTGAATACTGAGCGTCGTGCTGACATCGTGCCTGCTCCGTTCTGTTCGACACCGGTTGGAGCAACTGGTGGTACGGGCGAAGATCAGCCGGAGATCGACGGCTTCAACAAGATCAACCGTCACCCGACCCTCCTGGGAATTGGCGACCTGCCTGACCGCTTCGACTGGACCGGACCGGTACTGAAGGTGACCGTCACCAACAACGGCTGATCCACAAGGATCCCCCTGGGCATCGGGTTTCCCTGATGCTCAATGCAACAACAGCTCCGCAGGTGCCCGGCTCGGGCCCTGCGGAGTTGTCGCGTTACCCTTCACGACCGTGACATTCGATTCTCCGGCCTCCGTCGAAGACGTTTCCGCTGCGCTCGCTGACCACGACTATTTGGCAGATGAGGGGTTGGCAACGTCGATCTTCTTGGCGATGACGCTTCAGCGCCCGCTCTTTCTCGAAGGTGAGGCTGGCGTGGGCAAGACCGAGGTAGCCAAGGTGCTCTCTCGTTGGGTCGACGGACCGTTCATTCGTCTGCAGTGCTACGAAGGCATCGACTCAGCCCAGGCTGTGTACGAGTGGGACTACTCCCGACAGCTCCTTCACCTTCGGGCAGCCGAAGCAACGGGACGGGCCGACGCAACAGACGAGGCGTCGCTCGAATCTGAGCTATACAGCGAGCGATTCCTGATTCGCCGTCCGCTGCTTGAAGCGCTGAGTCCGAGCCCGGCTCGCCCGGTGTTGTTGATCGACGAGGTCGATCGAGCCGACGACGAGTTCGAAGCGTTCCTTCTTGAAGCGCTGTCCGACTACACCATCACGGTTCCCGAACTCGGCACCATCACCGCCGAGGTTCCACCGCTCGTCGTGCTCACCTCCAACCGAACCCGCGATGTGCACGACGCCCTCAAGCGTCGCTGTCTTTACCACTGGGTCGAGCATCCCGACTTCGAACGTGAGGTCTCGATCGTTCGCTTGCGGGCTCCCCACGTCGGCGAGCCGCTGGCTCGTCAGGTCGCATCGATGACCGAACAGATGCGGGGCTTCGGCCTCTACAAGCCACCGGGCGTTGCCGAGACCATCGACTGGGCCCTGTCACTCGCGGCGCTTGGTCGCTCCGAACTTGATGGCTCGATCGTCGAGACAACGTTAGGCACCGTCCTGAAGTATCGAGAAGATCAGAAGAGGGTGAGCGAGAAGGGTGTTCACGAAATGGTGAAGGCTGCCCTCCTCCGATCCGGTGGCTGAGTCGAATCCCTTTGGACTCCGGGGAACCAACCCCGAGACCGTGCCGCTCGCCGAGATTCCGGTTGATGCGGCAGAGCGTTTGGCGGTTGGGTTCACCCGCGTGCTTCGTGAACTCGAAGTGCAGGTGCCAACAAGCGCCACGATCAACTACGCCCAAGCGCTCGGCGTTGTCGGGCTACGTGAGCGCGGATCGGTCTACTGGGCCGGACGCTCAACGCTCGTCCGCAGGCCCGAAGACATGCCGATGTACGAGCGAGCCTTCGCCGCATTCTGGGAGCAACGGCACCCCGAATGGATGACGGTTGAAGGCACACCACCACCGGTGACGCTTGCCCTCGAGATGGACGACGGTGACAACCCAGACACCGACGACGAAGAGCAAACGCCGCCTGGCGATGTGCAGGCCGTGCGGTTCAGCCGCACTGAGATTTTGACCGACAAGGACTTCGGCGACTGCACAAAGGAAGAGCTCGAGCAGCTGTCGAAGCTCATGACGCAGATGCGCTTCACCACCCACCGCCGTTCGAGTCGTCGCCAGATTCCGGTGAAGAACCGAGGCGACCGACCAGATCTGAAGCGCACCGTGCGGTGGGCGATTCGCCATCAAGGCGAACCCATGAAGCGAGCGTTCACCTCGAACGCCACTCGCCCTCGCCGCCTCGTCTTGGTGCTCGACGTGTCTGGCTCGATGGAAACCTACGCCCGGGCACTCATTCGCTTTGTGCACGCTGCGGTGGTGGCCCGTGGTCGGGTCGAAGCGTTTGCGCTCGGCACCAGACTCACGCGCATCACCCGCCAGCTGTCGAACCGTGACCCAGACGCCGCCATCCGATCGGCGACCCCAGACGTGAAGGACTGGGCCGGCGGTACCCGACTGGGCGAGGGCATTCGCCAGTTCAACGACGAGTGGGGCATCCGAGGCATGGCTCGCGGCGCGGTCGTTGTTGTGCTGTCAGACGGCTGGGATCGAGGCGACCCGAGCGAGCTCGCCGAACAGATGGAGCGGCTGCATCGCGTCACGCACCAACTGGTGTGGGTCAACCCGCTGAAAGCCACAAAGGGATACGCCCCGCTCGCCGCGGGCATGGCCGCCGCCCTGCCCCACACCGACGTTTTTGTGCCTGGCAATTCGTATCGATCACTTGATCAGCTCGCCCAGATCATCACGGGACACGGCCACGCCAACGATGCTGGAGGTCACTAGTGACTGATCCTTTCGGTCCGCCGCCAACAACCCCTCCCACGGGCCCACCAAGTTTCCCGACCGCGCCGCCTCCTGGTTCACCGGTGCACGGCGGCGCGCCGTCAGACATGCCGCTGCCCGTCGGCACGCCGCTCAGCGGTGTTCCTGCCCCCGCCACTGACCAGTTCGGCGGATGGTCTCCGGCCCCTGTGCCACCAGGGCCAGATGCGGGTGACGGTCGGCGGCCGTGGTGGGGGATGGGCGACATCTTGTTGTCGTTGCCATTCATCTTGATCGTGTCGCTGGTCGGCACGTTTATCGGTGCCGTGTTCACTTCTGGTGACGAGTTCGAAGCCATGGTGAACGGTGGCGAGGTGCCGGTTGCCATGCTCGCAACCGGACTCGTTGGTCAGCAGTTTTCGCAGGGTTTCTGGCCCATCATCGTCAGCAAGTGGAAGGGCCTTGGCAGCGCCCGTGACTGGAAGCTCAAGTTCTCAGCCCCAGACGTCGGCATCGGCGTGCTCGCAGGTGTGGTCATGCTCATCGTTGCTGGCCTTGCGGCGTACGTTGCAGAACTCATTGTTGGGCTCGACGATGCGTCTGCTGCCGACAACACCCAGTTCATCGATGACGCTCGAGGTACCCCGTGGCTCTGGGTGCTCATCGGATGCGTCGTGCTCGGCGCCCCGATCGCCGAGGAGATCTTCTTCCGGGGGCTCACCCTGCGAGCAATCCAGAAGCGGGCAGGCAAGGTATGGGCCGTGGTCGGTTCCACGATCATCTTCACCTTGCCGCACTTCATCGGATCTGGTCTGCAGGGCACGATCGTGCTGTTCGCCGCTATCGGCACGGTGGGGGCCATGCTCGGCGTGCTGGCCATCGTTCGGGACAACCTCACTGCCCCCATCACGGCGCACATGCTGTTCAACTCGATTGGCGCGCTCGCTGCGCTGGGCGTCATTGAAGACCCGAGTCAGTCCGAAGAGGCCATGATGCGGTTGCTGTCGCACCTTCCGTGGTAGCGGCTGCCGCGCCTTCGGTTCACGCCAAGAGCGATCGCCACGTCATTGCATTTCTGGCCTTCACGGGTTCGCTGATTGCGCTCGGCATCGACATTGCATTGCCGGCGTTCGACGAGATGCGCCCCGATCTTGGGCTTGATCCGTCATCGCCACGGATCACGCAGCTCATCACCGTCTACTTCTTTGGCATGGCCGCCGGTCAGCTGGTGTGGGGGCCAATCGCCGACCACTTCGGCCGTGTGAAGACGATGTATGCCGGCGTTGGGCTCTACGTATTGGCCGCCATTTGCGCCGCGTTTGCCCCCAACCTGACCACGATGCTCATCGTGCGGGCGATCTGGGGACTTGGCGCCGCTGCCCCTGCGGGCATGCGAGCCTCCATTGCTCGCGATCTGTACACCGGCGATCAGATGGCCCGGATCATGTCGTTGATGATGGCCATCTTCATGGTTGGCCCCATCGCCGCTCCGCTTCTGGGCGAGGTGATCCTCTACGTCGCGAGTTGGCCGTTCATCTTCCTGTTCTGCGCGGTTGCAGGCCTGGCGCAGATGTTCTGGACGTCGCGCTTCGGTGAAACCCTCCCAACCGAGGATCGCCTTCCACTCGAGTTCGCCCCGACGATCGCCGCATTCCGTCGTGTCCTCAAGACAAGGGCGGCGGTTGGGCACACCCTTGCGTACGGCTTCGCCGCCGCGTCGTTCTTCGTGTTTCTGAGTAGCACGCAGCCGATCATGGATCGGCTCTATGGCCGGGCCGACCAGTTCGCAGTTGTGTTTGCGGCGACTGGCGTCGTCCAAGCCGCCGCCTTCGTGGCCACCAATACGTTGGTGGCTCGCATTGGTGCCCGCACCGCAATTCGCTGGAGCTCGGTCGCCGGATTGGTGATGGCGATCGTGGCCCTGGCGTTGGTGGTCAGTTCCGATGGGCTGCCGTCGTTCTGGCTTTGGATCCTGCCGGTGCTCGCCATCAACATTGCGGCTACGCCGATTGGCCCCGTGAGCATCACCCTGGCGCTCGAGCCCCTCGGCGAGATCGCGGGCACCGCATCGGGCGTCGTTGGCTTTCTGTCGCTACTGATCGGCTCGGCGCTTGCTGCTGTCATCGACGCGCAGATCGTCGACGACGTAATGCCAATGGCCGTTGGTTCCGTTGTGTTCTTCGTGTTGGCTGTCGTCGCAACCCGATGGGCGCAAGCTGGGCAACCTGCCAGCGCTGGACCCAACGTCGCTCCCTAAACAGACGGTGCTGAAGCAGCTGCTGGCGAACCGCCCTTGAAGAGCGGGGACTACCACGGTCTCATAGGTGTCGTGTCATGTCAGTTCGGCACTGCTGGAGCCATCGATCGCGACGTCATGTCGAAACCTCGCGAGGGTGTGTTCCTGTGCTATGCCCCGTAGCCTTGTCCGTTGGCGTTCGCGCCACCTGTCACCGCGTGCGCATCCTCGCCCGTTGTTGACACCCCGCAAGAGTCGCATTTCCCCTGGGAAATCGGCCTTTGTGGAGCGCATTCATTGCGCAGCGCAGCAAGCCACATCAGCAATCGGCCGTGAGGATCGTCCCCATCGGCCACCCACGTTCGTTCGAGGTTATTCGTGCCCACCATGCAGCAGTTGGTCCGTAAGGGCCGCCAGTCGAAGACGAAGAAGGCCAAGACGCCGGCCCTCAACGGTTCGCCCCAGCGTCGCGGTGTCTGTACCCGCGTCTACACCGCAACACCGAAGAAGCCGAACTCGGCTCTGCGTAAGGTGACTCGCGTTCGACTGACCAGTGGCATCGAAGTCACGGCCTACATCCCCGGCGAAGGTCACAACCTTCAGGAGCACTCAATCGTGCTCGTCCGCGGCGGTCGTGTGAAAGACCTCCCCGGTGTTCGCTACAAGATCGTGCGCGGCACGCTCGACACCGCCGGTGTTCGTGACCGCAAGCAGGCTCGCAGCCGTTACGGCGTGAAGAAGGAAGGCTGACATGCCTCGCAAGGGACCCGCACCACGCCGCAACCTCGAACCAGATCCCGTTCACGGATCCGTTCTTGTTACCCAGATCATCAACAAGGTGCTGCTCGACGGCAAGAAGAGCACCGCAGAGCGCATCGTGTACGACGCGCTCAACATCGTTGGCGAAAAGACCGGTGGCGACTCCGTCGCTGCGCTGAAGCGTGCGGTCGACAACGTCAAGCCACAGCTTGAGGTTCGCTCTCGCCGCGTTGGTGGCGCCACCTACCAGGTGCCCGTCGAGGTTCGTCCTCGTCGTGCCACCACCCTGGCTGTTCGCTGGGTTGTGGGCCACGCTCGCGACCGCCGCGAGCGCACCATGGCCGAACGCCTGGCCAACGAAATCCTGGACGCCTCCAATGGCATCGGTGCTTCCGCCAAGAAGCGTGAAGACCTGCACAAGATGGCCGAATCCAACAAGGCCTTCGCCCACTACCGCTGGTAGTCCGGGCCCCGGCTTTTCCCTGTTGAGTCGCCCATTCGCCGACTCAGGCTCCTGATCGATCAGACTGTTTACCCCCGACCTTTTGACGCAAGCCCGAGGCTGACCCACTCATGTCACGACCCACACCACTCGACCGATATCGCAACATCGGCATCATGGCTCACATCGATGCTGGTAAGACGACCACCACCGAGCGCATCCTCTACTACACCGGTAAGAACTACAAGATCGGTGAGGTCCACGACGGTGGCGCCACGATGGACTGGATGGAACAGGAGCAGGAGCGTGGCATCACGATCACGTCCGCTGCTACTACCTGTTTCTGGGACGATCACCGGATCAACATCATCGATACCCCCGGCCACGTCGACTTCACCGTCGAGGTCGAGCGTTCGCTTCGCGTGCTCGACGGCGCCGTTGCGGTGTTCGACGGCGTTGCCGGCGTTGAGCCACAGACCGAAACGGTGTGGCGACAGGCCGACCGCTACGGCGTGCCGCGCATGTGCTTCGTCAACAAGCTTGACCGCACCGGTGCCGACTTCTACTTCTGCCTCGACACCATCAAAGAGCGCCTGACCGAGAACGTTGCGGTCATCCAGCTCCCCATCGGCATCGAGATGGACTTCCTTGGCGTGGTTGACCTCGTCAAGATGAAGGCCCTCGTGTGGTCAGCTCAGGTCGACGAAAAAGACCTCGGCGCAACCTACGAAGAGGTCGACATTCCGGCGGAATACGCCGACAAGGCTGAGGAATACCGCGGCATCCTGCTCGAGGCCGTTGCCTCCACAGATGACGACCTCATGATGAAGTACCTCGAAGACGAGGAAATCACTGAAGAAGAGCTCATTGCAGCCCTTCGTGCCGCCACGATCGACAACAAGCTCGTACCGATCCTGTGCGGAACCGCCTTCAAGAACAAGGGCGTTCAGCCGCTTCTCGACTCGGTCATCAAGTACCTCCCGTCGCCCCTCGACCTTCCCGACATTGTTGGCACCGGCTACAAGTCCGGTGAAGAAGAGTCACGCAAGGCCGACGACAAAGAGCCGTTCTCGGCTCTCGCCTTCAAGATCATGGCCTCCCCAGGTGCTGGTGGCGGCAAGCTCACCTACTTCCGGGTCTACTCCGGCCAGGTCGAAAAGGGTGGTCAGCTCCTGAACACCCGCACCGGCAACAAAGAGCGCATGGGTCGCCTCCTCGAGATGCACGCCGCCAAGCAGGAAGACCGCGATGTCGCCATGACCGGCGACATCCTGGCTGCCATCGGCATGAAGGACGTTCGCACTGGCGACACCCTCACCGATGCTGGTTCAGCGATCGTGCTTGAGTCGCTCGAGTTCCCCGATCCGGTCATCCACGTTGCCGTCGAGCCAAAGACCAAGGCCGACCAGGACAAGATGGCCAAGGCCCTCCAGTCGCTGTCCGAAGAAGACCCAACCTTCACCGTTCGAAGCGACGAAGAGACCGGTCAGACCATCATCGCCGGCATGGGCGAACTGCACCTCGAGGTGCTGGTCGACCGCATGCTCCGAGAATTCAAGGTCGATGCTTCCGTTGGTAAGCCACAGGTGGCCTACCGCGAAACCATCACCAAGACCGTCGACAAAGACACCTACACCCACAAGAAGCAGACGGGTGGTTCGGGTCAGTTCGCCGAAGTCACGATCATGATGGAGCCGTCCGGCCCCGGTGGTGGCTACGAGTTCGTTGACAAGATCACCGGCGGCCGTATCCCCCGTGAATACATCGGGTCGGTCGACGCTGGATGTAAAGAAGCCATGACGACAGGCGTGCTCGCCGGATTCCCTTCTGTGGACATCCGAGTGACCCTGCTCGACGGGAAGTACCACGATGTGGACTCCTCCGAAATGGCCTTCAAGATCGCCGGAAACATGGCCTTCAAGCAGGCGGCTCGCAGTGCGAAGCCCCAACTGCTCGAGCCGGTCATGGCCGTCGAGGTGGTGACGCCCGAGGATTACATGGGCGACGTCATCGGCGACCTGAACTCCCGTCGAGGGAAGGTCGGCCAAATGGAAGCACGTGGCAACAACCAAGTTGTTTCCGCTCAGGTTCCGCTGTCAGAGATGTTTGGTTACTCAACCGACCTGCGGTCAAAGACCCAGGGTCGTGCGACGTACACCATGCAGTTCCACAGCTACCAACCAACACCCGGCAGCGTGCAAGAAGACATCGTCAAGCGCATCCGGGGCGAGTGACAAAACCCTAGAGAGACACCGTGAACAGCTCGTTCCGGAAGATTTGAAAGAGACGAAAAGATGGCCAAGGAAAAGTTTGAGCGTAATAAGCCGCATGTGAATGTTGGAACCATGGGTCATATCGACCATGGGAAGACGACGTTGACTGCTGCGATTACGAAGGTTCTTGCGGATCGTGTTGACGGTAATGACGCGACCGCGTTTGAGAACATCGACAAGGCTCCTGAAGAGCGTGAGCGTGGTATCACGATCAATGTGTCGCACGTTGAGTACGAGACTGAGGATCGTCATTACGCCCACGTCGATATGCCGGGTCACGCG
>CALLGK010000238.1 GCA_938009905.1 uncultured Acidimicrobiales bacterium
TTCGGACGTCAGCCACGACCAAGCCATGTGGGCCGCCCCAATGCAATACGAACGCAGCGTCACCGCATCAAGCACCCGACCGCACGACACGGTCACGCTGATGCCGTCGTCGCCGATCGTGGCCTGAGCCGATGCGCCGGCAGGACTCGTGATGGCCAGATCGCCCGCTGCCCCGGCCACGAGCACCGCGGCCTCGACCCAACCAGCACCACGGATGGCCGTTGACGTTGACGGGCCCGGCACGTCAACCGTTTCGACCGTGACGTTGGGAGCCACCGTTGCGATCGCCTCGACGATTCCGGGCGTGTAGGCAACACGAATTGTGCCGGTGCCATCAGCGTTAACACCAGCGGCAAGCGGCGGCCGTTTGGGACCCATTCGCACCGCGTCTTCTCGGCTGGCGAGCACCAGGACGGGCTTGCCCTGTTCGTCTGCCAACCGCTTCGCAACCGATGGAAGGGGTGACGCCTCTTTGCCGCCAAACGCGCCACCGTTGGCCAGGGGACTGAACGGTTCACCCCCCGGTTCGCACCACGATGCGTCGGTCTCGAGGTACGCAGGCTCAACCCACGTTGTTCTGAGCGTCACGTCGAAGTCGCCCGGTGGCACATCGATCGGCCAGGTGTGCTCGGCCGTTGTTCGCCGGCCCTGCACCTTGCCGGCACGCTTACGAGCCTCCAGCAGGCTTGCACCAACGACCCACTCCCCTTGTCCGTCCGGAACGGCAATCAGCGCACCATCGGGAGCGGTGTCGGCGGCGAAGCCTCCTCGGCCAAGCGCGACGCTCGGATCAACCGCCTGAGCTCGACCGCCTTCGATCGCGGCTCGTTCTGCCGCCGCGGCGAGATCGCGGGCTGGTCGGTCCGTGCCTGCACCTGTGGTGAACACGTCCCACGCCTCGTGGATCGTCTGCCATCCCGTACACCGACAGAGGTGCGCAAGGAGCGCCTGATCGACCGCATGCTTCGGATCACCGACCGCATCGGGATCAGCCGACCACTTCCGCTCCAAGGCATCGAGCCGAAGCACGATGCCGGGGGTGCAGAAGCCGCACTGACTCGCTCCCGTGTCGCAGAACGCCTGCGCCCACTGACCGGCGCGGTCGTCGCCGAGGCCATCGATCGTCGTGATCTCTTTGCCCCGAGCCCGCCGAGCTGGCGTGACGCAGGCAACCCGAGGTTGACCGTCGATGAGCACCGTGCAGCAGCCACATTGGCCCTGAGGCGAGCAGCCGTCTTTCGGCCCGAACACACCGAGCTCGTCGCGCAGCACCCCGAGCAACGTGTCGCCCCGATCAGGTACGTCGACCGTCTCGCCGTCGACCACCAGTGACAGGTACCGCTCTCCATCGTTCACACGGCGAGGATACGGTCGTGCTCGTGAGGTCGAGGACGTTCAGCCGCAGGTGGTTTCTGCGCACCACGACGGCGAGCGCAGCTGGCATCGCAGCCGTCGGCCTTGCTGCCTGCTCACGTGGGAGCGACACGCCGTTGCAGATCGTGGCTCTCTTCAGCCCGTCGCGGGTGATCGTCGCTGGCCGACCGCAGCGACTGCCTTTCGGGTTGGTGGCCGATGGCCGGCTCGCCACAGACGACAACACAGCGGCCCAAGTCCGGGTGCTGTTCAACGGCGAGACCATCGAAGAGATCGAGCTACAAGGCCGGGTTGTCAATCACGACCATGCTCCAGGTGTCGAGGACGAAGAGCACGAACATGCCGACATCCTCCGCTACTACGCCCTCAGATCAACCCTTCCAGAGCCTGGAATCTACGACCTTGAAGTCACGGTCGACGGCGACACCGTTTCGCTCCCCGTCCAGGCCTTCGATGCGGCCGAGACCAGCGTGCTGCTCCCAGGCGAGCCGTTCCCGCCGTTGATCACCCCAACAGTTGCCGACGGACTCGGCGTCGATCCCATTTGTTCTCGCCAGCCAGACATCTGCGCCTTTCACACCAACACCATCGCCGACGAACTCGCTCTCGGTCGGCCGCTCGCGGTTCTCATTTCGACGCCTCGCCTCTGCGCCACCTCGTATTGCGGCCCGGTGCTCGAAACGCTCATCGAGAACATCGATGACTTCCCGACCGTGACGGCGTCACACATCGAGGTCTACGCCAACGGCGCTGCGATCAACTTCAATCTGCTCGACCCCAACATTCAGCCCGCGCCATCAATGGCCGAGCTCGGTCTCGACTTCGAACCGGCCCTGTTTCTTGTCGACGCCAACGGCATCGTGGTCGACCGAATCGACAACGTCTTCGACGAGGACGAACTCAGAACGGCGTTGGCTGCCATCGCCTGACGCCCAATTTGAGGGTCGACGAGCGGACCGCTCACGCCTCGTCTGGTAGAACAGCAACAACGTTTGGGTAACGGAGGCAGTGCTGTGGCGGCGCAAAATTACATGACGTTGGCTGAACGAGTCGTGCGCGACCTCGAAGCAAAGCGTCGCCTGCTCACAAGCCGCCCCGGAGAACCGCTCGACCCCAGTGCGCTGCGTGAGCTGGTAGCAGCCGTTGACAGCGCAATCGCCGAGCTCGACGACATCAAGCTGCGGTGCATGCAAGAAGAAGAGACCAACCGGGCAACCCACCGGGCCACGAGCCCACTGCTCGGTAAGCGACCGAATGGTGGTGTGCGCCGTCGGGCGACTCGTCGCAGCCAGGTCAC
>CALLGK010000239.1 GCA_938009905.1 uncultured Acidimicrobiales bacterium
GTCCTTCTCGGTCGACAGGTAGTTGAAGACCACCGCCGGCTTCTTTCGCGGGTTGGTCGAGGTGATCTTGACCGTGCCCTTCGAGTCGGAATACATCGGACCAACATGCACCTGGTAGCCGTGGCTGATCTTGCCGGCCTCGGTGCGTGGTGACGACCCGTCGTAGCGAATGGCGATCGGCAAGAAGTGGTACATCAGGTTTGGATACGGCTCGTCCGGGTTGCTCTTCACAAACGCACCGGCCTCGAAGTGGTTCGTGGCGGCCGGCCCCTTGCGGAACAGCCATTGCAGACCGATCCAGGGAGCACGCCACTTGGCCAGGTGGGGTTGCATCGACACCGGCTCTTTGCAGGCGTACTGGATGTAGACCTCGAGGTGGTCCTGCATGTTTTCGCCGACGCCCGGCAGGTCAGACACCACGTCGATGCCGAGACTCTCAAGGTGGTCGCGTTCGCCAACGCCCGAGAGCTGCAACAGCTGTGGCGTGTTGAAGGCTCCGCCGCACGAGATGATCTCGGTTCCGCGAACCACCTTCGTTGAGCGTCCGTGGCGAAACTCGACGCCAACGGCACGGTTGCCTTCGAAGATGATCTTGTTGGCGTGGGCTCTGGTGAGCAGATCGAGGTTTGGTCGATCAAGAACCGGGTGCAGGTAGGCGCGAGCAGCGCTCAGCCGTCGACCACGGCGCACGTTCTTGTCGAACGCGGCAAAGCCCTCTTGGCGGTAGCCGTTGACGTCGTCCGTGCGGCGGAAGCCAGCCTGTTCGCCGGCCTGGAGCCATGCGTCAAACAACGGTGTGGCGGCCGGACCACGCTCAAGTTCGAGCGGACCCTCTCCCCCTCGCCAGTCATCCGGACCGGCCAGACAGTTCTCCATGCGCTTGAAGTAGGGCAGGCAGTGGGCGTAGTCCCACGATTCCATGCCTTCTTCGAGGGCCCACTTCTCGTAGTCGGCTGGGTTCCCTCGCTGGAAGATCATGCCGTTGATGCTCGATGACCCGCCGAGCACCTTGCCCCTGGCGTGGTACACCTTGCGGCCGTCCATGTAGGGCTCTGGCTCTGACTCGTATTTCCAGTCGTAGAAGCGGCTACCGATGGGGTACGCGAGTGCCGCGGGCATGTGAATGAACACGTCCCATTTGAAATCGGTGCGGCCCGCTTCCAGCACAAGGACAGAGTTGTCTGGGTCGGCACTCAACCGGTTGGCCAACGCGCACCCGGCCGAACCTCCGCCAACGATGATGTAGTCGTAGCCCTCTGCCCGAAGCTCAGTGCGGGCGGGCACACGGACCTTTCCCGCGGCAGATTTCGGAATTCGGCGAGGCAACTCCATCCCCCGAGGCTAAGCCGTCTGCTGCGTCGTGCCGGACCCTTTCCGGCAGGTGGAGCGCGATCGTTGCGGCATACTCCGGATGTGGCGTATCAGGAGCCGGAGTTCGCACCGTGGGATGGCCGTCGAGTCCCCATGACGTTCATCTCGGGATACCTGGGCGCGGGCAAGACAACGCTGATCAACGAATTGCTGGCCACCGCCGATCGACCGATCGCCGTGCTGGTAAACGACGTAGGGGCCATCAACATCGATGCCCGCCTCATTCGCCGCCGACACGGCGACACCATCGAGCTCACAGATGGCTGCGTGTGCTGCAGCCTCAGCGACGGCTTCGGTGCCGCCATCGATCAGATCCGAGCTCGACCGGAGCCACCAGACCATCTCGTCGTTGAGTTGTCGGGGGTGGCCGATCCGGCGCGCGTCTTGCCGTGGTCGCGGTCGATCGGCTTCATGCTTGATGGGGTTGTCACCCTCGTCGACGTCGATCAACTCTCCGAGCGAATGACCGATGCCATTCCCGCCCACACCATCGAAGCCCAGGTCGATGCCGCAGACGTCGTGTTGCTCACCAAGCTCGATCTCACCGACGCTGAAACCGTTGCTGCGGCCAAGGCACAACTGACAGCTCTCGCTCCCGACACGCCGTTGTTGTCGGAACCAACCGGCTCAGCAGCAGCGGTTCTCAACCTCGGCGGCCGTCGCAACCCGACGTTCGATGCACTCCCCCCGCCCACATTGTTCGACCGACATGTGACGGAGCGAGTGGCGATTCCGGCCGGCACAGACCGAGTTGCGCTCAAGAAGCTCATTGATGCGCTTCCCCGAGACGTGGTGCGGGCCAAGGGCATTTGCGTCGACGACACTGGCGCGGCATGGCTGGCCCAGGTGGTCGGCCGTCGGCGCTCGGTGACCGAACTTCCGGTCGCCGAACAAGCCGACGACGAGGCAGCCACGGGCGAGCTTGTCGTCATTCGGCTGCCCGAATAGCAGTTGAAGTAGGCCGTTCGGCCCAACTTTCAGGCTGTAGCTAGCTCCTTGTTTAAGGATCTAGAAGAACGTGCCGAAGCGTCACGAACACACCGAATGTCGGTGCACGTCTAGACGGCTCGACCTCGCGCGGTTTGAGTCCGAACGAGACGCAGAGCACCAACACTCCTGAGAGCGAGGGCAACACCCACATGCATGATGAGGCGACACATCAGACTGAACACTCGACGCGTCGAGACACCGATCCCACCACCAACGCAAGGCATGAAACTGCGTTGCTGAGTTCGTACTTGAGGCAAGCCCGAGAGGAGGCGAACTACACGATTGACGATGCCGCCCACGACTCTGGCATCGAGCAAGAACGGTTGGCCCGCTTCGAGATTGGGGTGGCGTCGCCCACGGCGAGCGAACTCGACACGCTGTGTTCGCTCTACGAGTGTGACGTCGACTCACTGCCGACCGCAGACGATTTCCTTCCTCGACTGCCGTCTCGGGCCCACGTCGACGGCGACCTGCTCATTCTCGGTCCGATGGTTGTGCCACTGGGTGACGACATGAGCAACCGCGAGATCCTGGATGGCGCAGCCGCAGCCATCCGCAAGATGCGACGGCTCACCACTGACGCACCGGTTCATCTCCGCAAGAGCGAGATTCCGCTGATCGCCAGCGTGCTCGATCTCTCGTCGGAGAGCATCGCGCTCGACGTCGCGAAAGCCTTGCGGGTAAGTGCGGTCGACAGCCTTGCGCTGGTCGACGCGTTTCGAGCGGCAGCGTCGGAGGGTCGCGTGCTCGTTGCTGCTCGTCGCTAAGGACCCACACGAACTACTGGCATCGCGGTACCCAGACGGTCCGCGCCTAGAGAGGGACTGAGCTGGTACCGGTAGCAGAAACATGAATCGAGTTCAAACAACAACCTTCTTGCAAAGGAACTCGCATCATGAAGAAGCTCGTCAGTGCCATCACCACCCTCCTGCTCGCCATCGCCGCATTCAGCACCTCAGGAGCGGCTGAGCTCGCCGGCAACGGCACCGACTTTGGCTGATTGACACCACGATCAACCAACGAATAATTGCGATGCGTTGGGTTCAAAGCACTTCCGGTTGGGGTGCCTGGACCCGGTGCATCGTGGAAGCAAGCCAGTCAGCCTTTGGCTCATGCTCAGAGGCGAGGTAGTTCACAAGCGACACCGCTCTGCGCTGAAGCTCACCTCGACGAGCTGATATGCGGTCGCTGTAGAGCTCGGTTGGCAACAGTGCACCGCGGTAGAGATCAAGAGCTGAGACGGCCGCATGCCTGGCCCCGCTCTGGTCCACACGACTCGATGCATCACACGCTCGAGCACTCTCAAGGAATGCCGCAATGTCCGTCGAGACGTGCGGTCCGAACGAGATCGTGTCGCCCTTGCGAACAACGCCGTCTTGGCCGAGCACAGCCCTGGCCTTCGTGACGACGTTCTTGAGTCGCCGCTGCCCGACTTTCAACTCTGCATCGGGCCAAAGCTCGTCGACCACCACATCGATCACCGTCTGACCGTCTTCGACGGCGAGCAGGGCAATCAACTCCGCAACCTTCCCCGGCGGGGCCTCCACCACCTCGCCATCAACCACGATCGACAAGCCGCCAAACAGTCCAACGCGCACGCCGCTGTCGGTGAGCACGATCTCGTCGCTGAGTTCTGGGGCCAGAAGGCCAAACAGCTCCGTCAGCTCAAGCCGTTCAGCCTCACTGCGAACGCTGTCGAAGTCGATTCGCCGAGGACGGCCAGAACGAAGATCGCCCAACCCAAGCTCAAGTTCGATCTGCCACCTGCGGTCGACGGGCAGCCGGCCGCTGGCATCGAGCTTTTCCCAGACCTCCCACGCACCCTTCATGTCGCCGCTTCGGGCGCGGATGGTGATGTCCGCGACATCAAACTCCATGTCGCTCTCACTGCGACGATCGCGAACCTCGGCGAAGGTTTGCTGGGCGAACTCGAGGTCGCCCAGCCGAGCCGCGTGTGATGCGATCTCGCAAAACAACACAACACCCGTGTCGGTGTCGAGCATCGGGCCGAGCTGATGGCGAGCGACCCTGAACGAGCGCTTCAGGCCGGCAAGTGAGCCCCCAAGCGCACTGGCCACCGCCTCCGACCAGTGGAGGAACGCTTCCATCCAGCTCACGCCAGAGCCGACGACCGTGAATCGAGCCTGTTCAGCTGAGCGGCGAAACGCCTCAAGGTCGGCGCATCGAACATCGAACCGGGCCTTGAGGTTGAGCGTGATGCCGTAGTCGTACGCCTGCAGCATGGCGGCTTGCGCAGCCCGTTCGAGCGACCGCTGACCTTCCCGGTATTGGCCAAGGTGCCAGAGCGGGCCACTTGCCCGAGCGCGCAGCACGCGGGCGGCAGGCAGCCGCTCCTGCTGAAGCTCCCACTCGGCCGCAACTTCCTTCATCCGATCGGCCCCGAGCTGCACAACTCGACGATCCTTCGACTGGCCGAGAATGAAACCCTCAACCTCACGCAGGCGGGTGGACAGCGAACTCGCACTGTCGACCTCGGTCGAGAGGCGGTCGATAGCGATCTTCGCTTCGACGGGATCGATGACGCGATGGCGGTGGAGCAGCAACTCGATGTTGGCCTCGGTACGTACGTGCGGGTCGAGATCAGCCCGATCGAGCAGCGCTTCACACAGCTCGATGGCGGCTGCACCCTCACCAAGGTTGCGATGGATGCGCGCTTGGCGGAGCGTCAGGTTTGGATACTGGTCGAGGTGACCGTGGAGCACTCGAAAGGCTCCGATGAGATCGCGCTGGTTGGCGCCGTCGAGCGCACTTACCGGAACCGTCGCCAGCAACCGAGCAACCTGCGGCTCCAGCCCGGCGTCGAGCAACGTTTGGCACGCGCCAAGAAGCCGTCCGTCTGCAACCATCACGGGTACGAGCGCCTCGGCCCTGTCGGGTGTGAGCGGATGGGCAAGCATCAGCTCAGATCGGACCGGCTGACAGAAACGCAGCAAGCCAGCCGGTGTTCTCACCAACCCCGGCGCGTACGGCAGAACGGTGTCGGCGAACCCGGGACCGCCGACGGCATTGGCCGCGGCGTCGCTGAACACATCGAAGTGAGCGAGCTGAGCCAACGCTGCACATTGACGGGGCTCGAGCTCATTGAGAAAGCGACCGACGATTCGACGACGGAAGGTTGGCATCGAGATGGCCCGCACAAGCTCACCGGGCGCGACACCCTCGTCGAGCAGCGCCAGACAATCCATGACCCATGCAGGCCAGCCATCGCCGAGCTCCACGATGAGCGAGATCACCGACTGGTCGACATCAATCTCGTCGTTGACATCTTCGATGTTCAGCAGCAGCGCAGCGCCATCCACAAGCAAGGTTGGGACCGGTTCGTCGGTGAGAACGTCGCCAGACACGCCGCGGGGCAGCAGCAAGATAGTTGCGGCGCCGCTTCGGAACCGCCTCACGACCACATCTCGCCACGGTCCAAGGCCGGCGCCGAACGGTCCGGAAATCACCGCAACCTCGGGCGACAAACATGACCGTTCGTCAGCAGGGTCGCTCAACACGACCGGTTCACCGATCGTTTCTCGTAGGTCTTCGACGAATTGTTGAGCGCCGAAACCGACGGGATCTTCAACGATCACCAAGCCGTCGTGGGCAACCACGCGAGAAAGTAGAGATGCTCGAAACGCACTCATAGAGCCACTTTTAGACCGGTACCTTGCGCCGAGGGACTGTGGAGGTACCCGCCTGCTTGACACTCGCGACCCTGGGCGACACCGGCGCGCCCGGCCAGCGATGAAGGTGGAGCGACAATCATGATCAGGCCAACGTACCAGAGCAGACTTAATGCACTCATTGTCGGCATTCGCCCCTCCATCGTCAGCGTCAACGGTATTCGAAACGTGATGGTTGCTGACAATCTGTCACACACTGGCGCGATCGCGTGGAGCACAGGCCTCCACATGCTCATCGAGGACCTTGCAGCCGAGCCAGAACTGACCGGTGGTGAAGTGTGGCTAGACGATTGGGCGACCACCGAAGCACGACGCGAAGCAGAGCGATGGACCGACGCGTCGACCGTGCTTGAGTTGCTCTCCGTCTCGCTTGGCCCGCTATCGCTGGAGGCTGAGATGCCTCGCGGTCCGCAGTTCTGGGCCCAGTGGAGCCGCAACGTTGATGCGATGATGCTGAAGGTCGAGGGCCGGTCCAGCCGGGTCACGAACGACACGCCAGAGTTAGCCGCTCATTGCCTCGAGCTCGTCAACCTTCACGGCGGGCCGCATGTGCTCCTCGACATGCTCGAGATGCTCGCCGCGTGTGAACCGGGTGAACCTCTGGCGTCTCCGATCTTCCGTCAGCTCGGGTCGGTCGTTGAACGCGTGCAGCTCACCGCCTTGATCGAGGCATCGCTGAGCGGCGATCCGGTCTGCACCGCCAACCAGGCAGCGCTCCTCGGCCAGCGAGCTGCTCCGGCCCCGCAAACGAACCCTGCGTCTTGTCGCCGACGGAGCAACGGGGGCCGGGCCAGGCCCCGACAATCACGCTTCAGCGAGCACCCGCACAGAAGCTGATACTCCAGGTGCATTGGAACATGACCGATATATGACCTAGGAATGTTCGCCACGGCGGACGATGTAGACAGACATCACTGGGGTTTCTTATGTTCGGACTTGTTGTGCATAGCGTCGGCGGACTGCTGTTCATGCTGCTTTGGATTTGGGCCGTGCTCGACGTGATCGCCACGGATTCGATCGTGGTTCGCAACCTGCCGAAGGGCACTTGGCTCTTCCTCGTGATCGTCATTCCAACGGTCGGAGCAGTGGCGTGGTTGGCCCTTGGCCGACCAGTCGAGGCCGACTTCTCGCTCGGAGGCCAGCGAACTCGGCCGTATGAGTACAACCCCGAGCGTTCTCGTCGTTCGGTTCGTGGCCCTGAAGACGACCCGAGCTGGAACGCAAGTGCAGAACGCAGCTTGCCCAGCTCGATGCAGCACGACGAGCCGCTGGCCATCCGCGAGCGCAAGCTCCTCGAGAAAGAAGCCGAGTTGGCCAAGCGAGAGGCCGAGCTTGAGGCTCAGGCCACGAGCGAACCGCTCGACGAGGACGGCGACGACAACAGCTGAGTTAGCTAGCTGGCCAGCTAGGCGACCCGCGAACCAGTCGGGATTGTCTGCGGGGCCGCATTGAGTTCGTCGATGGCAAAGCCGGCCGCGACTTTGTATTTCGCCATGAACGTTTGAATCTCGTCGTGCGGAATCACGTCGTTGATATCGCCAAACACACCACCGCATCGTTCTTCGACGAGGCCCAGAATGCTCACCGGTCCTGCCCCTCGGTTTCGAAGCACTAAGGCGTTCATTGGTTTGAGCAACTGGTCTTCAAAGGCGTGCAGCGCGTCTGGCCCGACACCGTGTTCGATCAGCTTGGCGCCCATCACTCTGGCATCAACGATGGCCTGGCTCGCCCCGTTTGATCCCACCGGATACATCACGTGGGCTGCGTCGCCGATCAGGCCCATTCGGCCGTCGACCCACGTGGCTGCCGGGTCACGATCAACCATCGGGTACTCGTAGATGGTCCCGGCCTTGCGCATCATGGCGGGGATGTCGAGCCAGTCGAAGTTCCACGATTCGAACTCCGGGAGGAAGTCGTCGAGGTTGGCCTGCCGACTCCAGTCCGAGTCGCTCCAACCTTCTGATGGGTCAAACGTGAGCTCGGCAATCAAGTTCTGCACCTGCAGACCGGTCTCGGCGTCGGCGGCACTGATCGGATAGTGCACAAAGCGCTGTTCCAAGTTGCCGACGAGCGTGAACGCCGAACTGCTGCGGATCGGCTGGCCAAGAGCGGTGCCTCGCCACAGCACCGCACCGCCCCAGATGGGAGGGCCTTCGTTTGGGTGCAGTTGCCGGCGAGTCGCCGAGTGCAGCCCGTCGGCCCCGATGAGCAGCGAGCCGTCGATCTTGGTGGTCGATCCGTCGCGCCGTGCGACGTTGACCCGGATGCCCTCCGATGTGTTCTCGTAGCCGACAACCTGGTGGCCGGTCAGCACCGCATCTGGCCCAAGACAATCTAACACGGCGCGATAGAGCAGCATCTGCAGCTCGCCACGATGCACAGCCCACTGTGGCCAGTTGTAGCCAGCGAGTAGACCTCGCGGTTCGGACCAGATGTCGTTGCCGTTGCGTCCGACGAGCGCCCACTCCGTCGCCTCGAGGCCGATCGCCGGCAGCTGATCAGTGAGACCCAAGTCGTCAAGCTCACGGACTGCGTTTGGCTGCAGGTTGATACCGACGCCAAGCGGCGCCATCGTCCGCACCGACTCGAGCACCCGACACGGCACACCAATCTCGTGGCACGTCAGCGCCATCGCCATCCCGGCGATCCCGCCCCCTGCAATCACCACCGGTTCCATCCCGCGCACCGTACCCCCGCAGCCCACCGCCTGAGTCAGTTCGAAGAGCCACGAGCATCAGGTCTAGGTTGGC
>CALLGK010000240.1 GCA_938009905.1 uncultured Acidimicrobiales bacterium
CCTCTTCGCCGATGCCCTGCACCATGTTGTAGGCGCCAGGTGGAAAGCCCGCCTCGACGGTGAGCTCAGCTAGGATCGACGCCGTGAGCGGCGACCATTCGGCAGGCTTGTGAATGACCGAGTTACCGGCGGCAAGAGCAGGTGCCAGCTTCCACGTGCTCAGCATGAACGGTGCGTTCCACGGTGTGATCACCACGGTTGGACCGGCCGGCATTCGCTGCACCGCGTTGTACATCGACTTGGCATCCCAGATGCGTTCTTCGTGGGCCACCACCAAGTCGGCGTAGGTGCGGAAGTTGAGGGCGCCCCGACCAACGAGGCGCTGCCGCATCGAGTTCTCGAGGAAGCCCATGTCGAGCGACTCGGCTAGTGCGATGTCGTCTGTTCGTTCTTCGATGAGATCGGCGAGCCGGTAGAGCGCGGCGGCCCGGTCGGCCACCGACATCGCTCCCCACACGGCAAAGCCCTCGACCGCAGCGGCAACGGCGGCGTCGGCTGTTTGCTGATCGCCGCGAGCGATGTGGGCCAGTGCTCCAGCGTCCCAGTCGAGCGGTGAGCGGGTCTCGAAATTGCGCGCTGACCCCACCCATTCGCCGCCGATGAGATGGCAGGTTGCGATAGAGACGCCGCCGACATCGGCCCGCTCGATCGCCACGTCGGCCGAGCCTCCGTCAGTCATTGCTGGCAGCTTCCTGGCCGGCAGCCTCGTCTTCTCCAACCGTGCTCTTGTAGTGCTTGGCGCCGGGGCCCATGGGCTTGCGGATTCCTCGGAACTCCCAATCGCCTCCTTGCGCCGTCGACAGCACCTCTTCAGAGTCGCTGGGCTGCGCCCCGTACCCGGTTGGGATCGGAGCAGGGCCGGCCACGATCGTGTTAGTGAGTGCGCCAAGGCCCTCAACTTCGACGGTCACAACGTCACCGGGATAGACGGTGCGCGAATTGGCCGGTGTGCCCGACAGCAGAATGTCGCCAGGCACGAGCGTGATGGAACGGGCAATGTCGGCCACGAGATAGTGCATGTCCCACTTCATCTCGTTGGTGTTGCCGTCTTGGCGAACCTCACCGTTGACGATCGTGCGAATGCTCTTGTTGTGGAAGTCCCAGTCGGTGACGAGGGCCGGGCCGACGGGGCACAAGGTGTCGCTGCCTTTGACTCGCAGCATCGAGCCAGCATCGGTGTCGCGGAAGTCGTGCAGTCCGTAGTCGTTCGCCACCGAGTAGCCCGCGATGTAGTCACCCACATCGTCTGGCGCCACGTTGCGGCACGTCTTGCCGATGATGATGGCGATCTCGCCCTCGTAGTTGAGCCACTCGCACCCGTCTGGCCGCACCACATCAGCCTGATGGCCGCAGAGCGAAGACACGGGCTTGTGAAAGTAGGTAGGGGCGGCGGGCAGCTTCGTCATGAACTCGTCGACGCGGCTTGTGTAGTTGAGGTGGACACAGATGATCTTGGTCGGGTCGGACGGTGCCAAGTGCGTGGCTTCGGTTGCTGAAACCGAGCGTCCGTCCGGCGCCACAAGCTGGTCGCCCTGTTGTTCAACCAACACCGGATACCCATCGAGGAGGATGCGGCGGTACTCAGTCATGTTGGTCACTCCCTCGGGACGAGGGGCTGAGCGTTCCCGGTGAACCCCGCCGTCAATCGTCCGTCCTTCGCCTGACAGTAGCGTCAGTGCCGGATAGTTTGGTACCGAACGAATGGCGAACCAGTAAGCGGTGCACCGGCACATGCCAACCCCCAACCACAACGAAACCGTGCCAGACGAAATGCTGGCGAACGAGCGAGACATTCGGGCCAAGCTCGGGGACCGGCCGTTCGACTTCGACTCGCTCCACGTCATCTCGAACATCTACCGAGCGGCGGCCGCCATTCGTCGCCGGGCCGAGCGCGAGGTGTTGTCGGACTACAGCCTGTCGTGGGGTGGCTTCACGATTCTGTGGGTGCTGTGGATCTGGGGCGAGATGGAGACGGCCAACCTGGCCGCCGAGTGCGACCTCGCCAAGGGCACGCTCACCGGCATGGTGTCGACACTCGAGCAGCAGGGGCTCGTCGAGCGTGAACGAATGGCCAGTGACCGCAGACGGGTCACGGTGTCGCTCACCGATGAAGGGCGCAACACCATCGAAGAGGTGTTCCCTGCGTTCAACGCATTCGAGGCCGATATGAGCGCCAATCTCGACACCGAAGAGAAGCGCCTCGCGGCTGGCCTCCTCCGCCGCATCATCACCCGCCACGACGAACCCTCGTAGCTCCTCCTAGGGGTCAGGTACAAAACGTTACGTGACGTTTTGTACCCCCGATCGGCATCTCGGCGGTGACCCCTAAGAGATATTTGGCGGGGGTTAGTTGATCCAGCAGCCGGTCCAGGGACCGTTGTTGATCGCGATGTCGAACGGTTCGCCGGCGTAGGTGTTGCCGCTGGCTTGGCCCGGCCCGACTCGCAAGAACCGGTAGGCCCAGCATTTGTTCGAGTGGTTGACCTCGTTGTCCATGATCGTCACCTCTGACACGTCTCGCATCACGAGGTAGCCGTTGTCGATGGTGTTGTTGCGAACCTCAAGGCGACTCGTCTCGTACCAATACATGCCGCCACCGTCGCTGGTGTTCTCGTAGACGTAGGTGGTCGCCGGGTTCCGATCGGACTTGCCGCTGGAGTAGCCGATGATCGCCACCTTGCCGTTGACCGATCCGTCACGCACCTCGAAGTGGTTGTACCGAATTGTCTGGTCGGCCCGAGGCCACGTGACGAGCGCACCGTCGACGTTGCGGTAGCCATCGCCCTCGATGAACTGGTTGTACTCGATCAGCACGTTGCGACCATCGGTGTTCACGATGTGTCCGCCGGCGTTGTGGTGGAAGTCGTTCCTGCTGATCACGATGTCGCGGCTGGTGTGGCTCAGGCTCTCGATGTCGATACCGAACTGCGGGGATGTGCCGTTGGTGTGATGGATCTCGTTGCTGTCGATCACGATCCGAATGCCACCGACGATCGAGATGCCTTGGCGTCGGTTGTTGTCGAACTCGCTGTTGCGGATCGTGACGTCGGTGATCGACCCTTGGCTGCGGTTGCCGACGATCAGAATTCCGTCGCCGGTTGCGTTCTGGAAGAGCATGTCTTCAACCAGCACGCGCTTGGCGCCGGACTGGATGCAGAGGTTGTGACCCTCGTCGTGCGATGTCTTTCCGTCTCGCTCACGGGGCGTGAAGATGTGGGTGTCTCGATCGCCACGGATCGTGCCACCCCGCAACACCACGTCTGTAGCGTTGCCGATCGCGACGGCGCATGCGTTCCAACGTTCGTGGGTGGCCAGTTGAATCACGGCCCCTGACTCGAGCTCGTAGATCGTGTCGCTTCGGAGCGAGATGCCACCGCTGTAAATCGGGTTGGTCGGCACGCCAACGAGATACGTTCCCGCCGGAATCGTGACCTTCGTGTGCCCGGCCTCGGCCGCCCAATCGATCGCCGCCTGCATATTGGCTGTGGTGGCTGGAGCGTTCGTGCCGTTCGTCGGAATGTTCCACGCTGCGACGTCGACTCGATACGACGAGCCACTTGGCACTGCGGGCAGCGATGGGCTGGGACCACCCGGCTCGACCGGCTGGGGGTATGGGTGACGGCTGCGGAACTCGATGCTGTCGGAGAACAGCGTCACCATCGTGCCTCGCGAGATGGCGTCTGAACCTGTGAGGCGACTCATCCAGTAGTCGCGTCCAGCAGTGTCAGGTGAGCGATCGAGCACGTTGAGATACGTGAGTTCGACGTGTTGGGCATCGGTGGCGTTGCCATACACGGTGCGGTACTCGGTTGAGGTGGCGAAGAAGTCGGCGATGGCCTCGATCGTCCAACCCTCGTCGTAGCGGTCGAGCCAGAAGAGTGCGCCTTGGAGATCCGGCTCACGATCGAAGAAGGCTCGATACAGACGCAGCACACGACCGTGGTTGACCGAGAACCCCTCGGCGTAGGTCACCTCAAAGACGTTGATCGCCTCGTTGCGATCTTTCAGGCCGCGACGCCCCCGGCGGGCGTCGACGGCCTGTTCTTGCTCTGGACTCGCGGCAGCAGCAGCGATCGCTGGTTCGGTCAGCGGTGCCTGCGGCGTCTCAGCAGCAACAGGAGCAACCGCCACCAAGACCGAGGCAACCATCGCAACAAGGGCGGCATATGTTGCGAACGCGACAGTCTTGGTGACGGCAGCTACACAACAACCCGGGCGGATACCGGGAGCAGATTGACCACCGGCATCTGACTCAGATTCGCTGCGGCTTTTGCGGAAGACACGCGAAGGCTGAGACGGAGGCGCGGAGGCCAAACCTTTGGCGGGAACCGGAAGATGTTGGTGCGGCGACACCCTCGCTGATCGACCGAACGTCCCCCAAAACTTGAGGGTCCGGTGAACTTGCCCTACGCACCCGTGGTTACATCGAACCAAGTCGCGTCCGATTGGTGTGCCGAAACGACCACTTGCGACGGTCTCAGCACACCAATCCGGTGGTGGCGTGGGATTGGTGTGACCAGGTGACCAGTTACGACCGTCTCAGCACACCAATCCGGAGTTTACTTCTCGGCGAGGCGGAGGAAGCCGCCGCGGGTTTGCGGGAGCTTGCGTTCGAGGATGCGGCCGGCCACAACCGTCCGCAGAATCTGTGCAGTGCCACCACCGATGGTGAACATGCGCACGTCTCGATACATCCGCTCTAGCGGATTGCGTCGTGAGTAACCGGCAGCACCAAACACCTGCAGGGCGTCGCTCACGACCTTGATCGACGCCTCGGCGGTGAAGATCTTGGCCTGTGCAGCCATGGCCGGGTCGGGGAACGGGCTGCCGTTTGGCCCTCGCGAACAGGCGGCCCGATACGTGAGGCTGCGGGCGGCTTCGAGCTGGACAGACATGTCGGCCAACATCCATTGCAGGCCTTGGAACTCAGCGATCGGACGTCCGAACTGCTCACGCTCGCCCGCGAACTCGAGTGCCATCTCGTACGCGCCGCTGGCCAGGCCAAGCGCCACCGTGCCGGCCCCAACGCGTTGGCTGTTATAGGCGTTCATCAGGTCGCCAAAGCCACGCTTGAAGCCGCTCGGAGGCAGCACAACCATGTCGGGGCCAACCTCCATGTTGTCGAAGATCACTTCCATCTCTGGAATGCCGCGCAGCCCCATGGTGGGTTCGCGCAGGCCAAAGGTGAGGCCTGGCGTTTCGTCTCGAATCGCCAGGAAGCCGCCGATGCCTTCTTCGTTGCCTTCCTCGTCGAACACCCGGGCGAAGATCAGATGCAGGCGCGACACCGTGCCACCGGTGATCCAGTGCTTCTTGCCGTTGAGCACGAACGAGTCGCCCTTGCGGTCGGCCCGCGTGGTCATCTCTGACGCAGCCGAACCTGCCTCTGGCTCGGTGATGCAGATCGCTGGCTTGTCACCGGCCAGCACCATCTCGGCTGCCATCTTCTTCTGGGGGTCTGAGCCGTAGGCAAGGATCGCCGAGATCGCACCCATGTTGGCCTCGACCGAGATGCGGCCGGTCACGCCACACACCTTGGCCATCTCTTCCACCACGAGGATCGCGTCGAGGAACGAGTGGCCCTTGCCGCCGAGTTCGGGCGGCACGGTCATACCGGTGAAGCCGGCCTCCTGCAGGAGGGCGACGTTGTCCCAGGGGTATTGCTCGCTCTCGTCAACCTTGGCGGCCCGGGGAGCGATCTCTTCCTGGGCAAGCTCGCGAGCCTTTGCTTGAAGCGCTTTCTGCTCGTTCGTCAGTTCCCACATGTTGAATCCTTTGGGTAGTCGCGCTGCAACAAGCTCTACCAGATCGGGATCAGAGGATCCGAACCGAGAGGTACTCGATGCCGTTCACAAAGTTGGAGTCGACGTACGTCGGCTGGTCGGTCAGCTCGAAGCGCAGCCCCCGCTGGACGATCTCGTCGATGAGGATTTCGAGCTCGAGCCTGGCCAGCGATGCTCCCAGGCAAAAGTGCGCTCCTCCCCCACCGAAGGCCACATTCGCCGGTTGTTTCGGACGTCCAACGTCGAAGCGAAGCGGGGCGTCAAACGTCGCATCGTCGAAGTTGGCCGATGCGTACCACATGACAACCTTGTCGCCGGCGGCGATCGAGCTGCCGCCAAGCTCTACGTCACGTGTGGCTGTTCGTCGAAAGTAGAGAATCGGCGACGAGTAGCGAATGACTTCTTCTGCCGCGGTGTCGAGCAGCGTGCGATCGTCGCGCACGCGATCAAACTCGTCGGGAAACTCAGTGAGATGCAGGGCCAGGTGGGCCATTGCTGAGCGCGTCGTCTCGTTGCCGGCAAAGATCATCAGTCGGAAGAAGTTGGTGAACTGAGCGTCGGTGAGGCGTTCACCATCGACGTCGGCCGCTATCAACTTCGAGATGAGGTCGCCTGTCGGATCGGCCCTGCGCTTCTCACCGAGCTGGCGGGCATATTCCGAAATGCCGTGAGCGGCCGGACTGTTGAACGGCAGCAATCGAAGCTCGGTCGTGTTGCCATACGCGTCAGGACTCAGCGGTTCAGACGATGTGCCGGCCACGAGGTGATCAGACAGCTCAATCATGTAGTCGTGGTCGTCTTCTGGCACGCCCATCAGATCGCAGATCACCCCGATGGGAATGGGCGCAGCGACCGTCGACACCCAATCGCCACCACCAGCGGCCTCGAACCGATCGAGGCAATCGACCACTCGATCGCGTATTGCCTGCCGGTAGCCCTGCACGTGCCGAGGGGTGAAGGCCGAGCTCACGAGCCGCCGCAGCACCGTGTGCACGGGCGGGTCGAGGTCGATCATCGAGGCCCGAGCATCGAGCGCGTCGGGGTCGATGTCGTAGATCTGGATGTGGCCGACCTCGGACGAATAGGTGGTGGTGTCTCGCGACACCTCCACGAGATCGGCCAAGCGAGTCACCGACCAAAAGTCGTCAGGGCCTCGGTTGCGATGGAGCCCTGGGAGTGCTCGCAGGTCAGCAAACACGGCCTGCGGAATGCCGTTGGCGTAGAGCCCAGGATCGGCCAGGTCGGTCAACCTGCAGCGTCCGATGCGTCGTCAGCAGAGTTGTCAGCAGGGTCGTCAGCAGGGTCGTCAACAGAGTTGCCATCGATGCTGATCGCACCGCTTGGGCATCGATCGATCAACTCGAGAGCTCGCTCGTTGGTAACAACCGACCCCTCAACCACATGCGCCATGCCTTCGTCGTCGACGATGAACACATCGGGCTCAAGCATTTCGCATTGTCCGATGCCCATGCAGGCCTCGGGATTCACCTTGACTCGAACGTTGTCGGCCCCACTCATACCGGCCTCCTAGCAATGCTCGATGTAGCGAGCCCGCTCCCAGTCGTTGACATCGTCTGCGTCTGGATTGTTCTCGGCGGCAAGCGACACTTCGGCCTTGGCGATGCTGAGGTAGCTGGTCGAGAACATGTCGCCAAGCACGCCAGACAAGGCGCTGCCTTCGTAGCAATCGATGCAGCCACTCAGGTCGGTCGGCAACGCTTCGTTGTCGCCTGGGTTCGTGTACATGTCGCCCTCGCACATCATCGGCGGGGCAAGTTCTCGCTGGATGCCGTCCATCCCGGCGCCAAGGATGCCGCCGATCAACAGGTAGGGGTTGGCATCTGCACCGGCGGGCCGGAACTCAATGCGGTTCGCAGACGAACCTCCCTCGACGATGCAGCGAGCCATCACGGTTCGATTGTCGAGACCCCAGTGAATGTGCGTGGGCGCAAACGTGTATGGCCGAATGCGCTTTGCGCCATTTGCGGTCGGAGCACCGAGGAACGTGAGCGCGCCTGCGTGTTCCATGAGCCCGCCAAGCCACTTGGCCATCAGTTCATTTGGCTGACCATCTGACGAAGCAAACCCGTTGCCGCCGTCGACGGTGAGGCTGGTGTGTACATGCATGCCCGAGCCCGACTGTTCGGCCCACGGCTTTGGCATGAAGGTGGCCCGCAGCCCATGCTGAATCGCCACCTGCTTCACGATGCTCTTGAACAACACCGTGCTGTCGGCGGTACGCATGGCGTCAGCCGGCCCCGTGTTGATCTCGATCTGGCCCGGCCCATATTCGGAGTTCGACGATTCCACCTCGATACCGGCGCCGAGCAGGGCGGCTCGCATGTCGGCCAGCGCTGGCTCGAGCTCAAGGGCGTCGGTCACCGAGCTGTACTGAATGTGTTCTTGCACGGGTTGCCAGTCGGGCGTGCAGAGGTAGAACTCGAGCTCGGTTGCCACGACGGGAGCGAGCCCGTGCTCGGCCGCCTTGGCGATCTGAGCAGCAAGCACCGAACGGGGCGCCAGCGGGTGCGGGTTACCTGCCTTGTCGAACGCATCGGCAAACACGAGGGCATAGCCGGAGCGGTGCGTGAGGATCCGTGCCGAGCTGATGTCTGGCACCAAATGGCAGTCGAGGTAGCCCGAGTCCATGTTGACAAACTCGTTGTCTGGCAGATCGTTCTGCATATCGAACACAAACATGGCGTCTGCGATGTGGACGCCATCGTTCACCGTCGTTGAGAAGAAGCGTTCAACGGGCACCCGCTTGCCTCGCAGGTGTCCTTGACTATCGGGCGCCGCCACCTCAACCGTGTGGACGTTGTGCTCATCCGCCAAAGAACGGAACGACTCAAGCGTCATTTCATCAGCCACAGCTTCTCAACTTTCTTGTTTGCTATCCGGTTGTGCCAACCCTGATCTTGTCACCACAGCTCACGCAGTGGCAGCTGTGCCGAGATACGCCGCTTGCACGGCAGGGTCGGCCTGAATTTCTTCTGGGGTGCCTTCAGCGATGACGGCACCCTGATCGAGGCAGTAGACCCGATCACAGATGCCGACAATGAACTGAAGGTCGTGGTCGATCACGATTACGCCGGCGCCGACAAGGTCGGCCATGCCGCGAACGTGTTCGACCATGTCGAGCGATTCGGAGTCACTCATGCCACTTGTGGGCTCGTCGAGCAGCAGGAAGGTGGGGTTCATTGCTGCGGCCCGAGCCAGCTCGAGACGGCGTGAATTTCCGTAGTCGAGCTCGGAGGCCCGGCGATCTCGTTGCTCCCACAGTCCAGCGGCGGCCACAAGCTGTTCCGCTGTCACCTCTGCGGCGGCGCCACTCGGGCGATGGACGTTGGCCACGAGTTTGCTGACTTCGACGTTTTCAAGAACGGTCAACGACGAGAACAAGCGAAGGTTCTGGAAGGTTCGAACGAGCCCGGATCGAGCCACCTTGTATGGGGCGGCGTTGGTGAGGTCGATTTCGGCCGTTGCTCGGGCGCCGTCAACAAGCGAGATGGCACCATCTGTTGGCGGCACCATGCCGGTAATCACGTTGACCAGCGTGGTCTTGCCCGCACCGTTTGGCCCGATGAGTCCGACAACTTCACCGTTGTTCGCTGTCATCTCGGCGCCGTTCAGCGCCCGGAAGCCGCCGAAGTCAACCAGCACGTCGCGGGCGATCAGCTTGTTGTCGGCCACTCCGTCGCTGGCATTACTCGAAGGGGTGGGAGTCTCGGGAGCCTTGGCATCGGCGGTGAACTTCCGACGGAGCCACTCGTCAAACTCCCAGTCGTCGAGGATGCCTTTCGATCGCCAGATCATGAACCCAACCATCGCAAGGCCGAGCACAACCCGAGGCAGGCCCTCACGGAACACCCAGTCGAGTGGAGCACCGTCGAGCCCAAGCCCGAACACCTCGAAGCCCTCCGAACCAAGCCGCCGAGCCAGCTCCCGCACGCCGGTGATCACGAGCACGCCGGTGAGGGCTCCGGTGACGCTGTTGCGTCCGCCGACCACAAGCATCACGAGGGTGAGCAAGGTGTAATCAAAGAAGAACTGGCCGGGCTGCAGTGAGCCAACTTCGTAGACACGCAGCGATGCGCCAACAGCCACGACTGCAACCGACAACAGCAGGGCAATGGTCTGCTGCACTCGAGGGTCAATCCCCATGGCTCGTGCCGCAAGCGCGTCTTCTCGACCAGCCTTGGCCAATCGTCCTGGACCACTCCTGGCAAACAGCAACGCCACCACAAGCGCGGCGAACAAGCACCCGTAGATGGCCCGTCGCCCATCAAGGGTTTCGCCGATCCCAAACGTGAGACCAGCTCGTTCACCACCCGTCACGTCACTCCAGCTTCTCGCCACCTCGTGGGTCACGAATAGCAGGGCCAGCGTGATCACGGTGGCAGCCACGGCGCCGGACTGGGCGCCACTACGAGCCAAGCCAATGCCAACGATGGCGGCAAGGAGGACGGCGACAGCGACGGCAATCAGCACCGCAACTGGCACAGACGCAGAGACTTCAGCCAGCCCGAAGGGGGCATCAGCAATACGGCTGG